>DATFYA010000006.1 GCA_035315345.1 Candidatus Methylomirabilota bacterium | reverse complement strand
CGACACCCGGCCCGAAACCATCCGGATCAAGGACACGCTGTTCTTCGATCTCGTCCGCTTCGTGAAGGACCTCGGCACGAGCGTCGAAGCCACGAACCCGATCCGCCATCTGCTGCCGTCATCCCACGCCAACTCCGAGGGGCACATGCGGCTGAAGGTCGGCAAGATCGTCGACCGTAGCATCAACTACGAGGACCTGTTGGACCTGATCAAATCCAAGGACGTCGTCATCAACGACAAGATGCTGCAGCCGCGCCCGACCGATCCCAAGACCAAGGCGGCGATCGTTGCGCGGTTCATCATCCGCGGCTGCCGAATCGGTCACCAGGACAAGTTCGTGCGCAAGCTGAAGGAGGCGCTCGGCAACAAGACCCCGGTGGCGGCGCCGCTGCACTTCCATCTCGCCACGCCGATCAAGAAGCCACCCGGACACATCGAGTACCTGGGGTACGCGTTCGAGCTGTCCAGCCCGACTCCGCTGAAGGACCAGGCCGCGGTGATTGCCGCCATGATCGGCAAGGCATTTCCCCGGGTCGATGGCAAGGCGATCCCGGCCAAGCTCTGGAACAAGGACTTCATCCCCAGCAACCCGCACAAGATCACTGATCAGAAGCTACAGGAGGGCGAGCAGGTGTTGAAGAGCGTGGCCAAATCGCCCATCGACGGCAATCGAACCGTGTTGCCGCGAACCTATCGCTACAAGATCCGCAAGTTCCTGGGCAGTGACAACCGCGTGGAGGTGCCCGGGCAATCCACCAAGGACGAAGATCGCAAGAAGGCTGCGCGCGCCCAGATGCAGAAGGCCGGCTACTTCCACGAGAAGAGCGACTTTCCGATCTGGGAGCGCTTCGGCCTCAAGACGCTCGACGAGTTCATGAACGCCTGGGAGTGGCGCTTCGAGCCCAAAACCAAGTCGAAGTTCGTCACCTACAACGGCTACCGGCACGAGTACCGGGTGATCGAGCCGATCGTGGAGCTGGAGAAAGGCAAAGCGGTGAAGCCGGGCGAGCTCATCCTGAATTTCTACCCGAGCAAGCCCAGCAAGCGCGTCAAGGCGCTCTACGCGCTGAGTCCGGACGACCCCCGGCTGTACCGGCTGGTGTGACCACGGCAACCGGGCGCCGACCAGATCCCGGCGCCTTTTGCCGGCGGACGCCTACCGAGGATTGAAGCGCCAGCGTTGGAAGCGCCACGCGCTGTCGCCGCGGGTGCGGCCCTCGGCGATGAGCTGGGCGCCTTCCTGCTCGAAGTCGAAGATCTTCAGCACGCCGGCATGCCGAGATTCGTCGACCTCCACGTCGGTCTCGGTGAGGAACACCTCGTCGAGGAGGCCGGCGGCGTGCAGGGCGCGCAGGACGGTCTGCCCGCCCTCGCAGTCCAGGTAACGCACGCCGCGATCTTCGAACAGGCGCGTGTGGGCGCGATGCAGCGCTTCCGCGTTCTCCAGCGTTTCCACGAACAGGTCGGCGTCCTTCGTGGCGATGCCGCACGAGCGAAGATCCAGCTCGCCGGCCTGGGTGGTCAGCACGATGACCTCCACGCCCGGGGTGTTGAAGATGGGACGCGTCAGGTCGAGGCAGCCGCGCAGCGAGTACACGACGTGGCGCGGCTGCGCGGGCAGCCCATGAGCCCGCCGGAAGCGATAGAGCGCATCCATCGGCTCCTCGCCCGGCTCCTGCGGAGTCTGGATCAGGCCGGGCTGCTCGCGGAGGGTCTGCGCGCCGATGGCCACGTCGCCGAAGCAGCGCAGGTGGCGCATGTGGCGGCGATCGGCGATGCGCTCGTCCCGCTTGTCGTCGCCGCCCAGGATGGCGAGCACGGGGTCGTCGTCGGGACCCGAGCGCCGCCACGCCACCACGCCGTTGGCCGAGGCCACCATGACCCCGAAGATCCACGGCCGGTCCGGCCACGGCGGCGGGAAGCCGATCGGCTCGTACCAGTCGGGATCGGGCGAGCGACGGCCGAACGGGAAGCGGTGCTCGTTCTGGAGATGCCAGTGGATCTTCGCGCGGCTCACTACGCCCCAGTGTAGCCGGTGGGGCAAGCGGCCCCGGGAGCCGGTCGCGGACGACGGCCGCTTGCGCTAGGATGCGCCATGCTCTCGCGGCTGCTCCTGATCTGCGCCGTGCTGGTCGCGGGCGACGTGGCCGCCGCCGACGACGCGCCGCCGGTGACGTTCAGCCAGCACGTCGCTCCCTTGCTGCAGCAGCACTGCCAGGAATGCCATCGGCCGGGCGGTGGCGCCCCCTTCACGCTGGACGCGTATGGCCACGTCTACCGGCGGCGTCACAAGATCCTCGAGTCGGTCGAGAAGCGCCGCATGCCCCCGTGGAAGGCGGTCGCCGGCTACGGCGACCTCGCGGGCGAGCGGCGCATGTCGGATGCCGAGATCGCCACGCTCGCCCGCTGGGTCGCGGCCGGCGCGCCCGAAGGCGACGCGCGCGATCTGCCGCCGCCGCGCGCGTTCGCGGCCGCGAGCGCGGTGGACGCGGCCGACCTCGTGCTGCGGCCCGATCAGGCCTTCACGGTGGCGGGTCGCGGCGGCGACGTCTACCGATGCTTCAGCATCCCCACGTCGTTCCCCGAGGACCGCTACTTCACCACCGCGGTGGTCGTGCCGGGCAATTCGAAGATCGTCCATCACATGCTGGCCATGGTGGATCCGACCGGCGTGTCGGCGGGGAGGACCACGGACGGAGTCGGCCGGGACGGCGAGCGCGGCTATCCGTGCTTCGGCGGGCCGGGCTTCCGGATCGACGGCTACCTCGGCGGCTGGGCGCCCGGCGCCCGCCCGTGGGAGCTGCCCGACGGCGTCGGCATGCTGCTGCCCAAGGGCGCGCGCGTCGTGTTCCAGCTGCACTACCACAACGCACAGCTCTCCCCGCAGACGGACCTGACCGAGCTACGGCTGAAGGCGGCGACCGGCCCGGTGCGGAAGCGCCTGCACTTCATGCGGGTCGGCCGGTTCAACCTGTCGATCCCGGCCGGCAATCCCCGCTACGAGATCGAGGCGGGCTCGTTCGTGCACCGGCGGATGCAGCTGATCGCCATCCATCCGCACATGCACATGCTCGGGCGCGAGATGAAGGTCTGGGCCCGGATGAAGGACGAGTCGATCACCCCGCTGATCCACATCGCCGACTGGGATTTCAACTGGCAGGGCTTCTACTGGTTCCGGACCCCGGTGACGCTGCCCGTCGCCTCCTGGATCGAGCTCACCGCCGCGTGGGACAACTCGGCCGAGAACCCGCGCAACCCGAACAAGCCGCCGCGCGACGTCTCCTGGGGCGAGCGCACCGTCGACGAGATGGGCCACGCCGCCATCCTCTATACGGTGGACGCGGAGCAGCCGAAGTAGCGGGCGCAGTATGCTCGCGCGCGCGCCGAGCTAGGAGGAGAGCAGGCGGAGCTCGGCGGCGGCGCGATCCGCCCAGAGGCGCATCTGCATCTCGCGGAACAGACGCGCGGCCGTCGACAGATGGGCACGGGCATCGTCCGTCTTGCCGCGGCGGCCATACAGAGTGCCGAGCCCGAGGTGACAGCGGGCGGTCAGGGGGCGGACGGAGAGCTTCTCGGCTCTGTCCATCGCGTCCCGGTACAGGCCCTCGGCCCGCGCGTCATCCGACGGCTCCCGCCGCGTGCTGACCTCGGCGGTGAGCCGCAGCGCCCACGCCTCGAGGACGGCCTCTCCCCGCTCGCGCGTGTTGCGGAGCGCCTCGTCGGCCAGCTCGGCCGCTTCCTCCACCGCCCCGGTCAGGAGGCGCGCCTCGCTGAGCCACATGATCATCTGGGAATGGAACACCACCATGCGCATCATCGAGGCCTGATCGATGGCCTCTCGCAGCAGCCTCTCCGCTTCCGAGAACCGGGCCGACAGCGCCAGCGAGTATCCGAGGAAGGATGCAA
Source organism: Candidatus Methylomirabilota bacterium (assembly GCA_035315345.1). NCBI lineage: Bacteria > Methylomirabilota (SeqCode) > Candidatus Methylomirabilota bacterium. The sequence continues at coordinate 4,894 of DATFYA010000006.1, read as the reverse complement.
ACACCGGGCGCCAGAGCGGAATGTCGTGACGCTGGCACAGCTCACGGGCCCGCTCGAACGGGCCGACCGCGAGTGCGACGTCGCCCCGTCGGACGTGGAAGGTGCCGAGGGTGAGGAGCCCGGCGACGACGGTTTGCGGATGGCCGATCGCCTCGGCCAGGTCCAGGGTCTCGCGCGCCTCGGTCTCCGCTTCCTGAAAGCGGCCGAGCTCGGATAGCGCCCAGGACAGGAAGCCCCGGGCGTAGACCGCCGGGCGGATGGCGACGCCGAAGCTGTCGTGGCTCCGCTCGCCCGGCAGCAGGCGAACGACGCGCCGGGTGCACTCGATGGCGCGCTCGCATTGCCCGAGGGAGAAGTAGGCGGCGCCCAGGTAGGTGTGGGCGAGCACGTCGATGGTTCGGTCGCCCTGCTCGGCGGCGATCCGCCGCGCGCGCTCGCCATACTGCACCGCCTGAGCCGCTTGCCCGAAGCTCGGATAGACGCCCGCCATGAGGGCGGCGACGAGGCCCTGCCGACGCGGGTCCTCGAGTCGCTCCGCCAGCGCCTCCAGCTCATGGAGAATCTGGAAGACCCGCATGAACTCGCCCAGGGGAATGAGGGCGCTGCGCAGGTCGAGGCGGACGTCGAAGGCGGTCTCGTTCGTCCCGTCGTCGTCCGGACAGTGCTGGAGCGCGTCGAGGGCCTGATCGAAGTAGGCGACGGCTTCTCGGTTCGCGGACCGCGCCGTCGCCTTCCGGCCCGCCTCGCGACAATACCCGACCGCGTCGGGCCAGCGCTCGCTCCGCTGCGCGTGATGGGCGAGGCGCTCGACATGCTCGGCGAGGCGATCCGCGTGGAGCGCGCCGATCGCGTCCGCGATGCGGCCGTGGAGCACGCGGCGCTGCTCCCTGAGGAGGCTCCCGTAGGCGACGTCGTGGGTCAGGGCGTGCTTGAAGGTGTACTCCAGATCGGGGAAGAGGCTCCGCTCGTACAGGAACTCGCTGGTCTGGAGCCGCGCGAGGCTCTGCCGCAGGTCGTCGCCGGGAAGGTCCACGATCGCCTCGAGGAGCGCGGCGGGGACGTCCTTGCCGATCACCGCCGCCGATTGCACGATCTGCTTGTCGCGCGGGGGCAGACGGTCGATGCGCGCGGCGAGGAGCGCCAGCAGGGACGGAGGAATGTGCACCGTGGGCAGGGGCCGAGTCAGCCGATAGGCGCCGCGGGTGCCCGTGAGGACGCCGGTCTCGACCAGCGACCGGACGCTCTCCTCGAGCCAGAGCGGGTTTCCCGCCGTCTGCTTGGGCAGCGTGTCCTTGAGCGGCGTCAGGCTCGAATCATCCCCCAGCACCAGGTCGAGGAGCGATTCGATGCTCTCGGGCACGAGCGGGGCCAGCCGGAGCTCCCGGTACCACGGGGCCTGGCCGGCCCACGCGTGCTCGGGCGCGGGGCGATAGCTGACGATCACGAGAATGCGAGCGTTGGAGAGCACCTCGACGATGCCGTCGAGGACGGCGCGGGTCTCGGAGTCGGCCCAGTTGACGTCCTCGAGCGCGAGGACGACGGGCTGGAGGCGGCTCTCCGACAGCAGGAGCCGCCGGACGCCCTCGATGGTTCGCTGCCGGCGCAGGACCGGGTCCAGAGCGATCCACTCCGGATCTTCGACGGCGATGTCCAGCAGGGCGAGAAAGGCGGGGACGAACGGGGCGAGCTGCCCGTCGCGCGCGTGGATCCGGCTCGCCACGTGCACGCGGATCTCCTCCTGGTCCTGCCGTTCCTGGATCTCGAAATACTTCCGGAGGACGTCGATGACCGGCGCATACGACGCGCCCTTGCCATACGGCGTCGTCTGGCCTTCCAGGACGGCGCAGCCCTCCGTGTGCCCGGAGTGGATGAACTCCCAGAGCAGACGCGACTTGCCGACCCCGGCCTCGCCGACCATGGCCACCACGCGGCCCCGCGCGGCGCGCACCTGCTCGAGGGCATCGGTGAGCTGCCGCATCTCGGCCGTCCGCCCCACGAAGGGGGTGAGTCCGCGGGCCGCGGCCACCTGCAAGCGCGAGCGCGCCTGGCCGGCGCGCACGATCTCGAACACCTCGATGGGCGCCTCGAGACCCTTGATGGGCATCGGGCCGAGCGGCTCGAGGACGACGTATCCGTCCACGAGCGCGGCGGTGCTCGCCGTGACCAGGATCGATCCGGATGTGGCCGCCTGCTCCATCCGCGAGGCGAGATGGGTGGTCTGACCGACCGCGGTGTAGTCCATGTGCAGGTCGCTCTCGATCGAGCGCACCACCACCTCTCCCGAATTCAGCCCGACGCGGATGCTGATCGGCGCGCCCCGCCCCCTCGGCAGCTGGGCCGCGTAGGCGCGCACGCTCTCCTGCATACGGAGCGCGGCGTAGGCGGCCCGCACCGCGTGGTCTTCCAGGGCGAGCGGCGCGCCGAAGAGCGCCATGATCCCATCGCCCATGACCTGGTTCACGAGCCCGTCGTACTGCTGGACCGCCGCGATCATGCGCTCGAGGACGGGGTCCAGCAGGGCCCGCGCCTCCTCGGGATCGCGCTCGGTCAGCAGCTCCATCGAGTTCCGGAGATCGGCGAAGAGGACGGTGACGTGCTTGCGCTCGCCTTCCGCCACGCCCAGGCTCCGCACGCGATCGGCGAGGTCGCCCGGGAGCGGGGACCGAGGACTCGAGATGCCCGCCGACGCGACGAGCGGCCGGCCGCAGTTCGAGCAGAACCGGGCCCCCGCGGGATTGTCGTGCCGGCACTTGCCGCAGATCACGGGCCCCGCAGCCCCTCCAGGATCTTGGGGAAGACGAGGCTGGGCGCGTCCTCGGCCCAGTAGAGGTCCTGGTGCCCGAACCCGGGCACGACGTGCTTGTGCAGCGAGCGAGGCTGCTCGTCGCGGCGTCCCCGTCGCAGCCACTCGTACATGGTGTCGATGGAATCCCGGTGCCAGAGGGAGTTGAGGTCGCCGGTGATCAGCGTGATGTGGCGGTCCTGGAAGGCCTCGCGCCGGAGATAGCGCCGGTCCACGGGCAGTGGGCCCGTGCGGTCGGCGACGAACGGCGCCGCGTACCCGCGGCGCAGGTTCTGGCAGCAATGGATCAGGAACTCGAGGGCGATGTACCCGAACTGGGTGGGCAGATAGCCTCCGTCGTGAATGCGCCGGATCTTGTCGGGGATGAACGGCATCCCGAACATGTACGAGAGCCGGTGGCAGATCTCGACCGCGCAATCGTGGGGCAGCGGCGTGTCGAGCCAGACCTCGTACGGATCCTCGAGCAGCCGCGGCCACGGGCCATCGTCGGGATCCCGCGTGCAGACGTTCCGGTCCCAGCCTTTGGTCGGGTGCAGGAGATGCTGGCCGCCGCCGAGCAGCTCTTCGAGGACCCGGTCTTCCGCCTTGAGCACGTTGTCGATCGCGGCCCGGTAGAAGAGGCCGAGCCCGGTGAGCACGACGCGCTCCACGTCGGCGCTCGCGATCGCGCCCTGGGCGATACCCTGGGCGACGATGGCGCCGCCCATGCAGTGGCCGAGCACGGCGATCGGGCCGCGGACGTTGTGAGGCGCTCGCCGCATGGCGTGGAGCGCCGCGGGCACGTCGCGCTCGGCGGCGGCGTCGATCGTGAAGGTCGTCGGCACTCGGCCCTTGCCGAGGGCCGTGCAGTAGACGTCCCGCACCCGTCGCAGGCTGGCCCGCCAGTCGAGCGTCCACACCTCGAGGCCGTGCCCGCGCAGGTAGTCGACGAGCGTCTGCACCTCGCCGATGCGGAACGTGTCGCTGCCCGCGCTGGCGCCGTGCACCAGCAGGACCGCGGGCCGGTCCTCCCGCGCCGCGGGGCCTTCGTCGTGGCGCAGCTCGAGGGCGCAGCCGTCCGCCGTCGTGACCCCGATGGCGGGGGGCGTGTCGGTGACGGCCGGCCGGCTCACCTCAGCGCCCCGGGCCCGCGAACGGATCGACCATCTCGAGGCGGGGCAGGTACACCTGACGCAGCGTGCCCAGGAAGAACCGGAAGAAGCGGGCGAAGGCCCAGGCGATCCGCGCGTGGTCGTCGTCGGCACCGGTGATCCGAAACGAAGGCAGCTGCGTCTTGAGCAGATCGGCGATGTGCACGTGCATCTCACCGACGCCGGCGGGCCGCTCACCCTCGTAGAGCGTGACGTGGAGCGTGGTGGTCTCCGTCCACGGGGCCAGGCCCGGGCCCCCGTAGATCTTCTTGACGCCCACGAGCCGGTCGAGCCTCGGAGCGCCGGGACCGGGCGTCAGCTCGAGCACGTACTCCATCTCGTAGCGGTGGCTGGCCCTCTCGAGTCGCCGCAGCAGCGACTCCATCGCGTCCTCGGCGTCCTTCCGGGCCGGCTCCAGTGACCGCGTCGAGCGCGCGTCGGCACGGAGCCGCGTGAGCCGGTCCAGCCGCGCGATCCCTTCGTCGAACAGCGCCCGGAGCGCGGTCGCGGCCTCCACGCGCTTGAGGAGGTCGAGCGTGCCCTTGGCCTCGTACTGCACCTCGCCCCGGCCGGCCCCCGGCACCAGCCGCACGGTGCCGTCGACCGCCACCGGCCGCCGGGGGTTGACCAGAAAGGCGCTCAGGTCGTCGATCGTCGACGTCAGGTCGGCGCGGATCGCGAGGTTGCCGCCGCCGAGTCGGGGCGCGTGGAAGCCTTGCATCACCTCGGTGAACGTGAGGCCGATCGCCTGCGCGCGGGGCTCGGGCGAGGGGGCGGTGATGTGAGCGATCGGATCGAGCACGGCGGGGGTCTGGCCATACTGTTCCCTGATCTCGGCGAGACTCGGGCCGCCGGGGAGAGGGGGATCCAGGGGGACGGGCGTGGGCGCGTGGATCGGCGAGGCCGCGTCCGTCAGCGCGCGCCGGACGTTGCGCTCCGCGATGGCGGCGATCGTCGCGGA
>DATFYA010000005.1 GCA_035315345.1 Candidatus Methylomirabilota bacterium | reverse complement strand
ATCCCGACAATCTGTGGAGCCTTCACGGGCTGCACGAATGCCTCACCCGCCGCGGCGAGACGGTGGAAGCGGGGCTGATCAAGCAGCGGCTCGATCTCGCGCTGGCCCGGTCCGAGGTCCCGGTGAAGGCCTCCTGCTTCTGCCGCGTGAAGGTCGCGGCCTGAGCGGAGAGGCCCGCGCGGATCCGCCGGGTCGCTCCGCGCGCGCGCCCCTCGTAGGCGCGCCCGCGGTTCGCGTCCGCCCATCCTTACCGAGTCGAACGGTGCGGAGCGGCGTCGGCGGAGGACTGCCCTCGACCAATTCCCTGGGAATGTGATGCCCGACGCAGCGGCATACCGCTTGCTCTACGAGCCGAACCTACTGACGGACTGACTGCGTCCTGCCGGCTTGCCGTGGGCGCACCGATCTCGTGGAGGACAAGGGCATGCCAAAGAATCGAAAGCCGCGCGTCCAGAGCAAGGGGGCCGCCAAGTCGACCGTGAGTGGCGCCAGGAAGTCTCCGCCGGAGCCGGGCAACCGCCCCGCGGAGCGCAAGATGCGGGGCACCGAGGCCCTGGCCGCCGCGTTTCCGTTCAACCGATCGAAAGCGGGCGAGCACGGCGACGCGTCGCGGACGCCCAAGCCCGGAGCCACCGCCGAGCCGGACCCGACGGTCGTCGCCAGCACGCTCACCGAGGCGAATGCGTCGGACAAGACCGGCGCGCCCGCCAGTCCCGGGGTGAATCCCGGCAACCGGCCCCTCGACCGCGTCCGTGTCGATTCCGGCGGACGGGTCCTGACGACCAACTTCGCCCAGCCCGTCGCGGACAACCAGAACTCGCTCAAGGGGGGGCTGCGGGGCCCCGCCCTCCTCGAGGACTTCATCCTCCGCGAGAAGATCACCCACTTCGATCACGAGCGCATCCCCGAGCGAATCGTCCACGCGCGCGGGTCGGGCGCCCACGGCTTCTTCGAATGCTACGACTCCCTCGCGAAGTACACGCGCGCGGCCTTCCTGTCCGCGAAGGGCAAGCGCACGCCCGTCTTCGTGCGGTTCTCCACCGTCGCGGGCGAGCGCGGCTCCACCGACACCCCGCGCGACGTTCGCGGGTTCGCCACGAAGTTCTATACCGAAGAAGGCAACTTCGATCTCGTCGGCAACAACATCCCGATCTTCTTCATTCAGGACGCCATGAAGTTCCCGGACCTGGTCCACGCCCTGAAGCCGGAGCCCCACCACGCGATGCCGCAGGCGGCCAGCGCCCACGACACCTTCTGGGACTTCGTCTCGCTCATGCCCGAATCGACCCACATGCTGCTGTGGGTGATGTCGGATCGCGCGCTGCCCCGGAGCTTCCGCACCATGCAGGGTTTCGGCGTGCACACGTTCCGCCTGGTCAATGCCAAGGGGGAGTCGCGCTTCGTGAAGTTCCACTGGACGCCGACGGCGGGGACGCATTCGCTGGACTGGGACGAGTGCGTCAAGATCGCCGGCGCCGATCCCGACTACACGCGCCGCGATCTCTGGGAATCCATCGAGGCCGGGGTCTTTCCCGAGTACGAGCTGGGCGTCCAGATCTTCACGGAGGAGCAGGCCGACGGCTTCAGCTTCGACGTCCTCGACGCCACCAAGATCGTGCCGGAAGAGCTGGTCCCGGTGACGCCGGTGGGGCGCATGGTCCTCGACCGCAACCCCGACAACTTCTTCGCCGAGACCGAGCAGGTCGCGTTCGGCGTCCAGAACCTGGTGCCGGGCATCGACTTCTCGGACGACCCGCTCCTCGCCGGACGCATCCATTCCTACTTCGACACCCAGCTGTTGCGGCTCGGCGGGCCGAACTTCCACGAGATACCGATCAACGCGCCCATCGCGCAGGCGCACAACAACCAGCGCGACGGGTTCCATCGGCAGAGCATTCATCGAGGCCGCGTCTCGTACGAGCCCAACTCTCTCGGCGGGGGTTGCCCGTTCCAGGCGGGCATGCGCGGCTTCACGAGCTTCCCCGAGCCGGTGTCGGATCACAAGGTTCGGGGCAAGCCGGAGAAGTTCGGGGATCACTACTCGCAGGCCACCCTGTTCTGGAACAGCCAGGTGCCCTACGAGAAGGCGCACATCGTCCGCGGCTTCCGGTTCGAGCTCACCAAGGTGCAGGTGCCCGCCATTCGCGAGCGTACCGTCTCGATGCTCCGCAATGTCTCGGACGAGCTCGCGAAGGCGGTGGCCGATGGGCTGGGGATGCCCCTGCCCCGGCCGATGCCGCGCGTGGTGGAAGGGGTACGCCCGGAAGTCACCGCCTCGCCGGCGCTGTCGCTCACCTATCGACCCGGCGACGGCCGCATTCGCGGCCGCAAGGTGGCGATCCTGGTCGCGCGGGGCGTCCACGGCCCCTCCCTCGCCCGGGCCCAGGCCATCTTGTCCAAGGCGGGCGCGGTGGTGCGGCGGTTGGCCGCGCGCCTCAACGGTCTCGAGACCGCCGACGGCGAGACGGTGGAGCCGGACGCGACGTTCGAGACGATGCCGTCGGTGCTGTTCGACGCGGTGGTGGTTCCCGACGGCGACCCGGCCGCCGACGAGCTGATCTCGCTGGGGCACGCTCGCGAGTTCCTGAGGGACCAGTTCCGCCACGGCAAGCCGATCCTGATCCTGGGCGCCGGGGAACGAGTGGTGGCGGAAGCCGGCGTGCCGACCAATGACGGCTCCGACTGGGCGCTGGTCCGCGACCTGGACGCCTTCGTGGACGCCATCGGTAAGCACCGCAACTGGGATCGCCCGACGGACCCACCCCGAGTCTGACCGGCACCGGCCCGTCGAGCGCCCGCGTCCGGGGCTCGACCCGCCGGATAGGGCGCTCGGGGCCGCGTCCGGCGCGAGGAGGGCGCGCCGGACATCGCCCCCCGGACCCGCTGGTGCGCGGCGGCTTGGCCGGCCCACGGGACCGGCGAGGTATACTCGGGCGATCCGGCCCGCGTTCGTCCGACGCAGCCGCCGGTATCCAAAGGAGCCGATGGCTAGACGAATCGCGCCGCGACTGGTTCGGGACGTGATGTCGTCCCGGCCCCGGACCGTCGGACCGAAGATGCCGGT
>DATFYA010000004.1 GCA_035315345.1 Candidatus Methylomirabilota bacterium | reverse complement strand
TGCGCGCCGCCGGCTTCGACCCCGACGAGCGGCGGCTGCGGCTGTTCGGCGAGTACTGGCGCCGCATCCAGAACCTGCCCCGGCACCTGGGCCAGCACTCCGGCGGCATGGTGATCGCCCAGGGGCGGCTCGACGGAGTGGTGCCGCTCGAGCCGGCCACCATGCCCGGGCGCAGCGTGGTGCAGTGGGACAAGGACGACTGTGCCGCCCTCGGCATCGTGAAGGTCGACCTCCTCGGGCTCGGCATGATGTCGCTGCTGCAGGACGCGCTCGAGATGATCCGCCGCCGCGGCGGGGCGGTGGACCTGGCCCATCTGCCCCAGGACCCGGTCGTCTACCGCATGCTCCAGGAGGCCGACACCATCGGGGTGTTCCAGGTGGAAAGCCGCGCCCAGATGGCCACGCTGCCCCGGCTCCGCCCCGAGCGCTTCTACGACCTGGTGGTGCAGGTGGCGATCATCCGCCCCGGCCCCATCGTGGGCGACATGGTGCATCCCTACCTGCGGCGCCGCGCCGGGCGCGAGGAGGTCACGGTCCCGCATCCGGATCTCGAGCCGATCCTGCGCCGCACGCTCGGGGTGCCGCTCTTCCAGGAGCAGCTGCTCCGCATGGCGATGGCCACCGCCGGCTTCACGGGGGGCGAGGCCGAGGAGCTGCGGCGCGCCTTCGGCTTCAAGCGCTCGGAGCGCGCCATGCGCGAGGTGGAGGTGAAGCTCCGCGCGGGCATGGCCCTCCGGGGCATCACCGGCGACGCGGCCGAGGCCATCATCCACTCCATCACCGCCTTCGCCCTGTACGGCTTCCCGGAGTGCGTGGTGGGCGATACCCGGATCATCGATGCCGACACCGGTCGCCGGGTCCGAATCGAAGACGTGGTGGAGGGACGGATTCCGCTCCAGCACACCCTGGCCTGCGACTCAGAGCTGAAGATCCGCAAGCGGCGGGTTCTCGCCGCCACCGCCAGCGGACTCCGGGTCGTCTATCGTCTACGCACCGCGCTGGGACGAGAGTTGGTGGCCACCCCGGACCATCTGCTTCTCACTCTAGGCGGTTGGAAACCGCTCGGTAGTCTCCAACCAGAAGACCAGATCGCCGCACCTCGGGTTCTGCCGGTGCTCGATTCAGTAGAAATGAAGAGACTCGCGAATTCGGAGGTGTACTGGGATCGAGTTGTCAGCGTGGAACCGGAGGGAATGCGGCAAACCTACGATCTCACCGTGGAAGAGGATCACAACTTCGTCGCCAACGATCTGATCGTTCACAATTCGCACGCGGCCAGCTTCGCGCTGCTCGCCTACGCGAGCGCGTATCTCAAGACCCATCACTCCGCCGCGTTCTACGCCGCCCTGCTCAACAACCAGCCGATGGGCTTCTACCATCCGGCCACCATCGTCGGCGACGCGGGACGGCACGGGCAGGCCATGCGGCCCGCCGACGTGAGCTACTCGGGCTGGCTCTGCACCGTCGAGCCGGACGGCGCGGTGCGCCTGGGGCTGCGCTACGTCCGTGGGCTACGCGAGGAGGCGGGGCGGCGGCTCGAGGCGGAGCGGCAGCGGCGGCCGTTCGATTCCATGGAGGATCTGGTCAAGCGCGGGCGGCTTCGTCGCGACGAGCTGACCGGCCTCGCCCAGGTGGGCGCGCTCGCCAGCCTCGAGCCGGAGCGCCGGGCCGCGCTCTGGTCCGCGGAGCGGGCCGGCCGCCCCGCCGGCGCGCTCTACGAGGGCCTCGCCGCCACGCGGGAGCCGTCGCCGCTGCGGACGATGAGCGCGTCGGAGCGCCTGGTGGCCGACTACGACGGCACCGGCCTCACCCTCGGCCCGCATCCGATGGCGTTCTCCCGCGGGCGCCTCGGCCGCATGGGGGTGTCGCGGATGAGCGACCTGGCCGCCTTCCGTCACGGAGCGTGGGTGAAGGTGGCGGGGGCGGTGGTGGTGCGGCAGCGGCCGGGGACCGCCAAGGGGTTCGTGTTCCTCAACCTCGAGGACGAGACGGGACTGATCAACGTCATCGTGCGCCCCGCGCTCTTCCACCGTCACCGCCTGGCCCTCGTCGAGGAGTCCTTCCTGCTGATCGAGGGCACGCTGCAGCGTCAGGACAATGTCACCTCGGTGCGCGCCGAGCGGCTCTGGCCGCTGCGGCATCGCCTGGCGAGTGTGCCCTCGCACGATTTTCACTGAGGCCGGCCACCGCGGCCAGGAACACGCGCAGCGCCGGCGTCTCCGCCTTGTCGCGGCGCCGCACCAGCCCGAGCCGTCGCACCAGGGCGGGGGAGAGCGGCCGCGCCTGGAGCGCGCCGGCCCGCACCTCGTCACGCACCGCCATCGCCGGGCTCACCGAGACGCCGAGCCCGGCGCCCACCAGCTTCTTGATCGCCTCCTCGTTGCCCAGCTCCATCACCACGCGCGGCCGCGCGCCGCCGCGACGGAACCACGCGTCGATGACGCGCCGGATGGTGCCGCCCCGCTCGTAGAGGATCAGCGGATGGCGCGCCAGCTCGACCGCGGTGAGCCCGCCGCGGCCGCGCCAGGCCTGGCCCGGCGGCCCCACCGCCACCAGCGGGTCGCGCCGCAGCGGGGTGATCAGGAGCTGCCGCCCGGTCACCGGCAGGGTGACCAGGCCCACGTCCAGCTCGTTGTCGGAGATGGCGGCCGCGATGTCGGGGGCGTTGCCGGTGACCACGATCAGCTCGATCTCCGGATAGCGCGCCCGCATCTGCCGCAGCAGCGGGGGCAGGAGATGGATGCTGGCGGTGGCCCCGGTGCCGAGGCGCAGCCGTCCCGCCACCACCCCGCGCAGTCGGCGCAGCGCTTCCTGCGCGGCCTCCAGCTCGGCGAAGGCGCGGCCGGCGTGTTCCAGCAGGAGCGCGCCCGCGGGGGTGGTGAAGGCCCGCTTGCCCACGCGCTCGAGCAGGGGGGTGCCGCAGCGCGCCTCCAGCTGGCGCACGTGCAGGCTCACCGCGGGCTGGCTCAGATGCAGGCTCTCGGCCGCGCGGGAGAAGCTGCCGTGGCGAGCGATCTCGCGCAGGGTCCGCACGTGGATCGGGTTCAGGTCCATCGCTTGGAAAGTATTCCTTATCGTTTGCATGAGAACAATCTATTTCCCTTATTGACACCGGCGGGGCAGACTGCCGGGCAGGAGGGCACGACGCGCATGGGAGACGTTTCGATCCGCGCGGCCGTCTCGGAGGACGCCGCCGACATCTGCGCCATCTACAACCAGGGGATCGAGGACCGCATCGCCACGCTGGAGACCGAGCGACGCACGCCCGACGAGCGCCGGCAGTGGATGGCCGCGCGCGCGGCCCGGCATCCGGTGGTGGTGGCGGTGAGCGCCGGGCAGATCGTCGGCTGGGGCAGCCTCAACGCGTTCAATCCCCGTCCGGCGTACGATCACGTGGTGGACCTGTCGGTCTACGTGGAGCGCGCCTGGCGCGGGCGGGGCGTGGGGCGCGCGCTCCTGCAGCACCTGCTGCCCCTCGCGAAGTCGCTCGGCTACCACAAGATGGTGCTCGCGACGTTTCCCTGCAACGAGGCGGGCGTGACCCTCTACCGCAAGATGGGCTTCTCGCCGGTCGGGGTCTACCACGAGCAGGGACGGCTCGACGGGCGCTGGGTCGACGTCCTCATCATGGAGCGCCTGCTCTGAGCTACGGCTGGACCGTCGTCGCGGCCCTGTCGATCACCGAGATCGTCTCGTGGGGCATCATGTACTACGGCTTCCCGGTGTTCCTGGCCTCGATGGAGCGCGACCTGAACGCCTCGCGCGTCGCGATCACCGGCGCGTTCACCGTCGGCATGGCGGTGGCCGCGCTGGCCGCGCTGCCGGTGGGCCGCTGGCTCGACCGGCGCGGCCCGTGGGCCCTGATGACGCTGGGGTCGTGCCTCGGCGCCGCGCTGGTGGTGGCGTGGTCGCACGTGCACAGCCTCGGCGCGCTCTACGCGGTGTGGATCCTCATGGGCCTGGCCCTGGCCGCCACGCTGTACGAGCCCGCCTTCGGGGCGGTGGTGCGCTGGTTCCCGACGCGCCATCGCGACCGCGCGCTCACCGCGGTCACCCTGGCCGGAGCCCTCGCCAGCACGATCTTCATGCCGGTCTCCGCCGGCCTGCTCGAGCGCGCCGGCTGGCGGCACGCGCTGCTGGGCCTCGCCGCGATCCTCGCCGTCCTCACCATCCCGCTGCACGCGATCGTGCTCCGTCGCCAGCCCCCTCACCTCGCCGGCCGCGGCCGGCGGGGCGCCGGCGGTGATCGGGACGCCGGCACGCCGCTCACGATCGCGGCCCGCACGCCGATCTTCTGGGCGCTCGCGGTCGCGTTCTCCATCGGCAACTTCTCGACCGCGGCGGTGACACTGCACCTCATTCCGTACCTGGTGGCCCACGGCCACGCCGCCTCCGCGGTGGCAATGGCGATCGGCTGGATGGGCGCGATGCAGATCCCGGGCCGGCTGCTGTTCGTGGCGGTGGGGGGACGATTCGGCGCGCTCGGCGTCACCATGGCGGTCTTCCTGGTGCAGGCGCTCGGCCTCGCGCTGGTGGCGCTGGCGCCGTCGCTGCCCGGCGGCCTCACGCTGGTGATCGCGGTGCTCGGCGCCGCCAACGGCATGGCCACGCTGGCGCGCGCCACCACGCTCGCCGAGGTCTTCGGCCCCGCGCACTACGCGAGCATCAGCGGGGCGATCGCGCTCGGCGCCAACGGATCTCGCGCGCTCGGGCCGGTGGGCGCGGCGGTGCTCTACACCGTGCTGGGCGGTTATCGCCCGGTATTCTGGAGTCTCGCGGGCGCGCTCCTGCTGACCGGCGGCGTGGTGGCCGCGACCGCGGCGCGCGGCGTGGAGAGCACCGCGCCCGCCGCGTAGTCCGTCGGCTCGCCCGCGATCCGGGTTACGATATGAGCCTATGCTCGCGAGGTGGGGTCGGTACGTACATCGCGTTCGCGTTGCCGTCATCGTCCTCGCGCTGTTGAGCCTCCTGCCGTCGTGCTGGCTGATCGTCCACGGAGGCCGCCTCGCCACCACCGACGTCCCCACCACCACCGAGTCGGGCCGCGCGCTCGACCTCATCGGCCGTGAGCTGCCGGGCCGGCCGCCCTCGTTCAGCCTGATCTTCAGCAGCTCCACACGCGCTGCGCGCGATCCCGCCTTCCGTCAGGAGGTGGAGCGCGCGCTGGCCCCGCTGCGGAGCGACCCGCGGGTGGCGCGCGTGGTCACCGCGTACGACCCGCCCGCGCACGATCTGGCCGTGCCCGCCACCGAGCTGATCTCGCGCGACGGCCGGCGCGCCCTGGCCGTGGTCGAGCTCAAGGGCGAGGCGGCCGCGTTCTCCCTCCTCGAGTTCTCGGTGCTCCCCCCCGACGTGTACCCGTCGCTGCGGGCCAAGGTGAAGACCGACACGCTCGAGGTGCTGCCGGTCGGCAACATTCCCCTCAATCACGATTTCACCGAGGTCACGCGCGCCGACTTGCGCCGGGCCGAGCTGGTGATCCTGCCGGTGGTGGTGGTGCTGCTGCTGCTGGTGTTCGGCTCGGTGGTGGCCGCGCTGCTGCCGCTCGCGGTGGGCGCGCTCTCGATGGCCGGCGCCATCGCGGCCACCCTGCTGATGGCCCGCTACACGTCGGTATCGGTCTACGCGCCCAACATCGTGACCATGATCGGGCTCGGGGTGGCCATCGACTACTCGCTGTTCATCGTGAGCCGCTTTCGGGAGGAGATCCGCGTCCACGACGGTCCGCACGCGCTCGCGCGCACGATGGCCACCGCCGGGCGGGCGATTCTCTTCTCCGGCCTCACGGTGGCGATCGGCCTGCTCGGCATGGTCTTCCTCGGCCTCGGCAACCTCGGCTCGATCGGCTGGGCCGGCACCGTGGTGGTCACGCTCGCCGTGGTGTACGCGCTCACCCTGCTGCCCGCGCTGCTCGCGGTGCTCGGCCCGCGGGTGAACTCGCTGCGGCTGCCCTTCATCCATCCCGAGCGGTCGCGCACCGGACGCGGCCTGTGGCACGGCGTCGCGGTGACCGTGATGAACCATCCGTGGCTGGTGTTCCTCTCGGTGTCCGCCGGGCTCGTGATCCTGGGGCTGCCGTTCATCCACCTGCGGGTCGGGTCCGGCGACGTCAACGCGCTGCCCCCCTCCGCGGTCTCGCGGCGCGGCGACGAGGCGCTGCGCGAGCACTTCCCGGGGGGTGACAGCAACCGCATCCTGGTGGTCGTGCAGTATCCCGACGGCTCGCCGCTGACCGGCGAGCGGGTGGGCCGTCTCTACGACCTCAGCCGCTGGCTCATCGCGCGGCCCGGCGTGGGCCGGGTGGAGAGTCTGGTGGACCTCGATCCGAGCGTGACCCGCGAGCAGTATCAGCAGCTCGCCACCACGCCGGCCAGCCTGCTTCCGCCCGGCGTCGGCCAGCTGTTGCGCCAGACGGTGGGCGGCCGGCTCGCGCTCCTCGTGGTGTCCACGCCGCTGAAGCCGTCCAGCGCGGAGGCCCGCGCGCTGGTGCAGGAGATCCGCTCGTCGCATCCGGCGATGGGCGGGGAGGTGCTGGTGACCGGGCAGACCGCGTTCGATCTCGACATCGTGGACCTGGTCACCCGTCACGCCCCGCGCGTGGTCGGCCTCGTGATGCTCGCCACCTACGTGGTGCTGTTCCTGCTGCTCGGCTCGGTCCTGCTGCCCCTGAAGGCGGTGATCATGAACCTCCTGTCCATCAGCGCCTCGTACGGCGCGCTGGTCTGGATCTTCCAGGAGGGCCATCTCGCGACGTGGCTCGGATTCACGCCGGGCCCGATCCAGACCGCGACGCCGATCATCATGTTCTGCTTCGTGTTCGGCCTGTCCATGGACTACGAGGTGCTGCTGCTGAGCCGGGTGGGGGAGGAGTACGAGCGCGGCGGCGATACCGCGCACGCGGTGGCGGAGGCGCTGGAGTCCACCGGCCGGCTGATCACGGGGGCCGCCGCCATCATGGCCGCGGTGTTCTTCGGCTTCGCGACCGCGGGGTCGGTGATCATCCAGGCAGTGGGCATCGGCATCGGGCTCGCGGTGGTCATCGATGCCACCATCGTGCGGGCGCTGCTGGTCCCGGCCACGATGCGGCTCATGGGGCGGTGGAACTGGTGGGCCCCCGCATCGCTGGCGTCGCTCCATCGCCGGCTCGGGCTGGGCGAGCGCCGCGCCAATGCCGAAGTCGTCTCCCGATAGCCCACCGCCCGCGCCCCCGCTGATCCGCTACCACCCCGACCGCCCGGTCGTCACCGAGTATCGCGTCGGCC
The DNA here is from genome assembly GCA_035315345.1 of Candidatus Methylomirabilota bacterium. Taxonomy (NCBI): domain Bacteria; phylum Methylomirabilota (SeqCode); species Candidatus Methylomirabilota bacterium. The sequence continues at coordinate 41,017 of DATFYA010000004.1, read as the reverse complement.
TCTGCGCGTGGCAGGACAAGAGCATGCTCGACGAGGGGTCGTTCTACCCGGTCAAGAGCATGACCGCCGAGGATCGGCTGTGGTGGTACAGCCGGTTCTTCGACTGCGTTGAGGTCAACTCGACGTTCTACGCCCCGCTCTCGGCCCAGAACGCCGTCCTCTGGACGAAGCGCACGCCACCCGGCTTCCTGTTCAGCGTGAAGGCCTACGCGTTGCTGACCGGGCACCACCTCGACGCGGCGCGATTGCCGCCGCCGCTTCTCCCCATGCTGCCGGCCTCCGCCCGGCCGAACGCGCGCGGGCGATTCGAGAACCGGGTCTTCGGCCCGGAGGCGCGCGACTGGGCCTTCGCGACGTTCCGCGAGGCCCTGCAGCCGCTGGCCGACGCGGGCAAGCTCGGCTACGTGCTGTTCCAGATGGCGCCCTGGGTGAAGTACGGGGAGGCGGCGCTGGAGTACCTGGCGTCCCTGCCGGCGCGGCTGCCCGGGACGACCATCGCAGTCGAGTTCCGCGACGCCTCCTGGCTGCCCGCCCACGCCGAGGAGACCCTGGGCCTGCTGAGCGCGCGCGGGCTGGCCTACGTCTCGGTGGACGCCCCCCGGACGCCCGCGTCGGTCGACGACACGGTGGCCCTCACCGCGCCGGTCGCGATCGTGCGATTGCACGGCCGCAACCGCGAGGGCTTCATGAAGCAGCTGCAGGGCCGCGAGCCGAGCGTGGCCGAGAAGTACGGCTATCTGTACACCCGTCAGGAGCTGACCGGCATCGTGGCGCGCGGACGCGCCCTCGACGGCCAGGCCCGTCAGGTCTACTTCAAGCTCAACAACAACGTCGGTGACGCACCCGCCATCAATGGTGAGGAAATCAAGGAGCTGCTCGGGCTCGAGACCGCCGACCGCGCGGCGGTGGAGGAGCAGTGGCGAGCGCGTCGTCGGGCGGCCCGGCGCCGTCCCTGAAGGCCCGGAATCTGCGTGATAGAATGACGCATCCAAATCGGGCGAGGGAGCACGGGGTGCCGATCTACGAGTACGAGTGCCAGGGCTGCCAGCGGCGCCTCAGCCTGCTCATCCGCACCTTCGCCGCCGCCGACGCCCCTCGATGTCCACGGTGCGGCAGCGCCCAGCTATCCCGCCTGATGTCCCGTTTCGCCACCGTGAAGTCCGAAGACGCCCGCCTCGATGCCCTGTCCGATCCGTCCGGCTATGGAGACCTCGACGAGAACGACCCCCGGAGCGTGGCCCGGTTCGTCAAGAAGATGGGCCACGAGATGGGCGAGGATCTCGGCGATGACCTCGACGCCGCGATGGACGAGGCCATGACCGAGGGCGACGGCGGCGGTGGCGACGACGGCGGCCTGATGGATCCGGGCAGCTCGAGCGATTCCGGAGAGCTCTGAGCCCATGCCCGCGCCGATGAAGGTCGATGTGCTGTCCGCCCTCTCCGCGCTCGACGAGGCGACGTGGAATGACCTGGTCGACGGCTCCCGCCTGCCCTCGGTCTTCCTGACCTGGCAGTGGCAGACGGAGTGGAGTCAGGCGTTCGCCGCCGACCGCCCGCGGCAGGTCCTGAGCGTGACCTCCACCGACGGCACGCTGGCCGGTCTGCTTCCGCTGTACGAGGACTCACCGGGCCGCCTGCGGATCATCGGCGGGGTCGACATCTCCGACTACCTCGACGTGATCGCCCGCAACGGTCGCGAGGAGGCCGTCTGGCAGGCCCTGCTCCAGCACCGTGCCGACCAGCCGGTCGAGTGGGACCTCCACGGAATTCGCGCCGCCTCGCCCACCGCCGCGCTCCTGCCCGCGCTCGCCGCCGGCGCCGGGCTCACCGTCTCGGTGGAGCGCCAGGACCGCTGTCCGGTGCTCGCGCTGCCCGGCACGTGGGACGAATACCTGGGGCGCCTGTCCGGGAAGGACCGGCACGAGCTGCGACGCAAGATGCGGCGGCTCGAGCGCGAGCTGCCCGGAGCGACGGCGCGATCGCACGGCGAGGCCGCGGGCTGGGACGAGGCCCTGACCCGGTTCCTCCTGCTGCACCGCCTCTCGAAAGTGGGCAAGGCGCGCTTCATGGACGAGCGAATGGAGCGCTTCTTCCGCTCCGCCACCGCGCAGCTGGCCGCGGCGGGGTGGGCGCGGCTCTGGTTCCTCGAGCACGAGGGTGCCCCGGTGGCCGCGTTCCTGTGTCTGGAGTACGCGGGCCGCGTCGGACTCTACAACTCCGGGTTCGATCCGGCGCGGGCGCAGCTCGCGCCCGGCATCGTGCTGCTCGCCCACGTCATCCGCGACGCGATCGAGCGCGGCGTTCCCGTCTTCGATTTTCTCCGCGGCGAGGAGCCGTACAAGTACGGCTTCGGTCCCTCGCCGGAGGACGTCTTCAACGTGAAGGTCACCGCGTGAAGCTCTCCGTCGCGATGCTCTCGGTGCACACGTGCCCGCTCGCCGCGCTGGGCGGCAAGGAGACGGGCGGGATGAACGTCTACGTCCGGCAGGTCGCCTGCGAGCTGGGCGGCATGGGCGTGCACGTCGACGTCTTCACCCGGTCGCAGAATTCGACGATTCCCCGCGTGGTCGAGCTGGGTCCGGGCGCGCGGGTGGTGCACCTGCCCGCGGGCCCGGAGGCGCCGATGCCGCGCGAGGCGGTCCACCGACACCTGGACGAGTTCGCGGTGGGCGTGGAAGCCTTCGCGCGTGAGCACGGCATCCGGTACGACCTGATCCATTCCCACTACTGGCTCTCCGGCGTCGCCGGGTTGCGGCTGCGCGAGGCCTGGGGCGCGCCGCTCGTGCAGATGTTCCACACCCTCGGCCGGCTCAAGAACGCGGTGGCCCAGAGCCCCGCCGAGATGGAGCCGTCGCTGCGGATCGACGAGGAGGCGCGCATCGTGGCCGCCGCCGACCGCATCGTGGCCGCCAACGTGGTGGAGCGCGCGCATCTCGTCTGGTACTACCGCGCGCGCACCGATCGCATCGCGGTGATCCCGTGCGGAGTGGACACCGACCTCTTCCAGCCGATGGATCCGGCCAAGGCCAAGGATCTGCTGGAGCTGCCGCCCGATCCGCTCCTGCTCTATGTCGGCCGACTGCAGCCCATCAAGGGTCTCGAGACCTTGCTGGAGGCGATGGTCACGGTGCCGGCCCCCACCGATCTGCTGATCGTCGGGGGCGACCAGGACGAGCCGGAGAACGGGCACGGCGCGGCCCTGCGACAGCAGGTGACCGCGCTCGGGCTGGAGCGTCGGGTGCGCTTCCTCCGCTCGCAGCCCCAGCGGCGGCTGCGGCTCTTCTACGCCGCGGCCGACGCCACCGTGATGCCGTCGTACTACGAGTCGTTCGGCATGGTGGCCCTCGAGGCGATGGCCTGCGGCAGCCCGGTCGTGGCCTCGCGCGTGGGCGGGCTCACCACCACCGTGCAGGACGGAGTGACCGGCCGCCTCGTACCGGAGGGCGATCCGGCCGCGCTGGCCGCGGCGATCGCCGGTCTCGTCGGCAGCCCGGAGGCCCGGCGGCTCGGCCAGCAGGCGGCGCGCTGGGCCGCCGAGCATCGCTGGCCGTGCGTGGCCGAGGCGGTGTGCCGTCTCTACTCGGGCCTGCGGCCGGCCGCCGAGCAGCACCTCTCACACGCCCCGTGCAGGAGCTGGCTATGACGACTCGCGATGCCGTCACCGTGAACGGCCGGTCCTACGCGTGGCCGGACCGCCCGCTGGTCGTGGTGTGCGTGGACGGCTCCGAGCCGGACTACGTGCGGCAGGCCGTCGCGGCCGGCGCCATGCCGTATCTGGCCGCCGCACTGCCCTCGGGCACCGATCGCCTAGCCGATTGCGTGGTGCCGAGCTTCACCAATCCCAACAACCTCTCGATCGTCACCGGGGTGCCGCCCTCCGCGCACGGCATCTGCGGCAATTACTTCTTCGATCGCGATGCGGGCGCCGAGGTGATGATGAACGATCCGCGCTACCTCCGCTGCGGGACGATCCTCGCCGCCTTCGCGGCCCGGGGCGCGCGCCTGGCGGTGGTGACCGCGAAGGACAAGCTCCGCCGCCTGCTCGGCCACCAGATGACCGGCGTCTGCTTCTCGGCCGAGAAGGCCAACGAGACCACGATGGCCGAGCACGGCATCGGAGACGGCCTGGGCCTGGTCGGGATGCCGCTGCCGTCGGTCTACAGCGCCGATCTCTCCGAGTTCGTGTTCGCGGCGGGCGTGAAGCTGATGGAGTCGATGCGCCCGGACGTCATGTATCTCTCCACCACCGACTACGTCCAGCACAAGCACGCGCCCGGGACCGCGGAGGCCAACGAGTTCTACCGCATGATGGACGGCTACTTCGCCAAGCTCGCCGGCCTCGGCGCGACGCTGGCCGTCACCGCCGACCACGGCATGAACGCCAAGACCGACGCGGCCGGCCGCCCGCGGGTGATCTATCTTCAGGATCATCTCGACGAGTGGCTCGGCGCCGCGAAGGCCCGCGTCATCCTGCCCATCACCGATCCGTACGTCGTCCATCACGGGGCGCTCGGCTCCTTCGCCACCGTCTATCTGCCGGAGGGCGCCGACGGCGAGCGCATCCGGGAGCGGATGGCCGCCCTCGGCGGCATGGAGCTGGTCCTCGGCCGCGACGCGGCCTGCCGCCGGTTCGAGCTGCCGCCGGATCGCGTGGGCGATCTCGTCGCCGTGTCGGAGCGGCACGTGGTGCTCGGCACCAGCGAGGCCCGCCACGACCTCTCGGGCCTGGATGTGCCGCTGCGCTCCCATGGCGGGATCAGCGAGCAGACCGTGCCGCTGCTGCTGAACCGGCCGACGCCCCGCGGGGCCGCCAACCGCCGCCTCCGCAACTTCGACATCTTCGACCTCGCCCTGAACCACGCCACCTAGGCGAACGCGATGTCCGCGGCCTGGTGGCGTGCGCCGGCCCCAAGCAACGGGATGTCCGCCGAGCGGGGAAGTGCGGAAGCCTCAAGCAATGGGGTGTCCGCCGAATGGGGGAGTGCGGGGGCCATGTCCGGGCCCCCGCAGCTGAAGAGCCTGAAGAACTAGACGAATGTCCGCCCTCAGCCCGCCTTTCCCCACCCACGCCCGCGTCGTCATCGTCGGCGGCGGAATCGTCGGCAACAGCGTCGCGTATCACCTGACGAAGCTCGGCTGGCGTGACGTGGCGCTGCTGGAGCAGGGTACGCTCTCCTGCGGCACGACGTGGCACGCGGCGGGGCTGGTCGGCCAGCTGCGCTCCTCGATCAATCTCACGCGGCTCATCCGCTACAGCGTGGACCTCTACACCGGGCTCGAGGCCGAGACCGGCCAGTCCACCGGCTGGAAGCGGTGCGGTAGCATCAGCGTGGCGCGCACCGCGGAGCGCATGGTGCAGCTCAAGCGCAACGCCGCGATGGCCAACGCCTTCGGGGTCGAGGCCCACGTCATCGGCCTCGAGGACGCGGCGGCCCGCTATCCGCTGATGCGGACCGAGGATCTCGTCGGCGCGGTGTGGATTCCGGGCGACGGCAAGGCCAATCCCGCCGACGTCACCCAGGCCCTGGCGCGCGGCGCCCGGGCGGGTGGCGCGCGGCTCCTGGAAGGCGTCAAGGTCACCGGCGTGAAGGTGGTGAACGGGGCGGTGGCCGGGGTCGAGACCTCGGTCGGCCCCATCGCGACGGAGATCCTGGTCAACTGCGCCGGCATGTGGGCCCGCGAGCTCGGGCGCATGAGCGGGGTGGCGATCCCGCTGCACGCCTGCGAGCACATGTACATCGTCACCCAACCCATCACGGGCGTGAGCGCGGACCTGCCGGTGCTGCGTGACCCGGACGGCCACATCTACGTGAAGGAGGAGGTGCAGGGCCTCCTCATGGGCGGCTTCGATCCGTGGGCCAAGCCGTGGGGCACCGACGGCATCCCGGACGGCTTCTCGTTCTCCACGCTGAAGGAGGACTGGGAGAAGTTCGAGGTGCTGATGACCAACGCGGTCAAGCGCCTGCCCGCGCTCGAGCGCGCGGAGGTCCGCACCTTCCTGAACGGGCCCGAGTCGTTCACGCCGGACAACTACTTCATCATGGGCGAGGCGCCCGAGGTGCGCCGCTACTACGTGGGCGCCGGCTTCTCCTCGGGCGGCATCGCGGCGGCGGGCGGGGCCGGCCGGGCGCTGGCCGAGTGGATCGTGGGAGATCGGCCGCCGATGGATCTGTGGCCGGCCGATATCCGCCGCTTCGCTCCGTTCCACGCCGACCGGCGCTTCCTGCGCGAGCGGGTCAGCGAGATCGTCGGCGTGCACTACCACATCGCGTTCCCGAATCGCGAGCTGACCAGCGGCCGCGGGCTGAGGCGCTCGCCGCTGCACGACCGGCTGGGCGAGCGTGGCGCCTCCTTCGGGGCCAAGATGGGCTGGGAGCGGGCGAACTGGTTCGCCCCCGCGGGGGTGGATCCGACGCCGGTGTACTCCTTCGGCCGGCAGAACTGGTTCGACTACTCGGCCGCGGAGCACCGCGCGGCCCGCGAGGCGGTGGCCCTCTTCGACCAGACGTCGTTCGCGAAGTTCCGCGTCGACGGCGCGGACGCGGAGGCGGCGCTGCAGCGGCTCTGCGCCAACGACGTGGCGATCGCGCCCGGCCGCATCGTCTACACCGCGATGCTCAACGAGCAGGGTGGCTTCGAGAGCGACCTGACCGTGACTCGGCTCGCCGCCGACGCGTATCTCGTCGTCACCGGCGCGGGCCAGGCGACTCGCGACCTGGACTGGATCCGCCGGCACCTGCCCGCGGGGGCGCGGGCCACCGTCACCGACGTCACCGACGCCTTCGCGGTGCTGGGCCTCATGGGGCCGCGCTCGCGCGATCTGCTGGCCCGCGTGAGCGGCGCCGACCTCGCCAACCGCGCGTTCCCCTTCGGCGCCTCCCGTGAGATCGCGATCGGCCGCGCGAGCCTGCGCGCCTCGCGAATCACCTATGTGGGCGAGCTCGGGTGGGAGCTGTACATTCCGGCCGCGTCCGCGCGGGACGTGTACGATGCACTCCATGAGGCCGGACGCGACGTGGGGCTGCGCGACGCCGGCTACTATGCGATGGAGACGCTGAGGCTCGAGAAGGCCTACCGGGCGTGGGGCCGGGAGGTCACGATCGAGGATACGCCGTGGGAGGCCGGGCTGGGCTTCGCGGTGCGGCTGGACAAGGCGGCGCCGTTCCTCGGCCAGGAGGCACTGCGGCGCCGCCGCGACGAGCCGCCCACCAAGCGCCTGCTCACCTTCGTGCTGGAGGACCCGGCGGCCCTCCCGTGGGGCGACGAGCCGATCCTGCGCGAGGGCCGGGTGGTGGGCACGGTGACCTCGGCCGGCTTCGGCCACACGCTGGGACGCGGGGTGGCGATGGGCTACGTGCGCCACTCCGGGCCGATCGATCAGCCGTACATCGACGGCGGGCGCTTCGCGCTGGACATCGCGGGCGAGCGCGTCTCGGCCCGAGCCGGGCTCGCCGCCCCCTACGACCCGAGCGGGCTGCGGATCCGGAGCTAGGGAGGGACACGCGACATGGACGACCAGCCGCGCGAGCCGTTTCTGCTGACGCCGGGACCGCTCACCACGTCGCGGGCCACCAAGGAGGCCATGCTCCGCGACTGGGGCTCCCGGGACGGGGCGTTCGTCGCCATGAACGCGCGGGTGCGCCGACGGCTGCTCGAGCTGGTGCACGGTGACGGCAGCCACGTCTGCGTCCCGCTGCAGGGCAGCGGGACGTTCATCGTCGAGGCCATGATCGGCACGTTGCTGCCGCCGCGCGGCAAGCTGCTCGTGCTGGTCAACGGGGCCTACGGTCGTCGGATCGTCCGCATGTGCGAGTACTACCGCCGCGCCTGCGAGGCGGTGGAGACCGCGGAGGACCAGCCGGCCGATCCGACCGCGCTCGAGGCGAGGCTCGCCCGCGATCCGGCGATCAGCCACGTCGCGGTGGTGCAGTGCGAGACGACCTCGGGCGTGCTGAACCCGGTCGAGGAGATCGCGGCGGTGACCGCTCGGGCGGGCCGGCGCCTGCTCATCGACGCGATGAGCGCCTTCGGCGCGCTGCCGCTCGACGCGCGGCGGATCGCCTTCGACGCGGTGGTGGCCTCGGCCAACAAGTGCCTCGAGGGCGCGCCGGGGCTGGGCTTCGCCATCGTGCGCCGGGAGGCGCTGGAGGAGGCGCGGGGGCAGGCGCCGTCGCTGAGCCTCGATCTCCACGACCAGTGGATCGCGATGGAGAAGAACGGGCAGTGGCGCTTCACCCCGCCCACCCACGTGATCGCGGCCCTCGACGCCGCCCTCGAGCAGCACGCAGCCGAGGGCGGCGTCGAGGGCCGCGGCCGCCGCTATCGCGGCAACTGCGCGCTGCTCGTGGCCGGCCTTCGCGGCCTCGGCTTCGAGACCTTGCTGCCGGACCGGCTGCAGGCGCCGATCATCGTGACGGTGCGCATGCCGGCCGATCCCAGATTCCACTTCGAGACGTTCTACGAGCGCCTCGGCCAGCGGGGCTTCCTGATCTACCCGGGCAAGCTCACGGTGGCCGACAGCTTCCGCATCGGCTGCATCGGCGCGCTCGGCGAGGCCGAGATGCGCGGGGTGCTCCGAGCCATCACGGAGGTCATCGCCGAGCTCGGGGTGACCTCCTGCGCGCCCGCGGGGGCCTGAGAGGAGCGACCATGCGCTGGACGCGAGGGGATCGCAGCTCCGACATCGAGGATCGTCGTGGTGCATCGTCCGGCATGGGCATGCGCGTGGGAGGCGGGCTGGGCATCGGCGGGGTGCTGATCCTGCTGGTGCTGAGCCTGGTGTTCGGTCAGAACTTCTTCGCGCTGGTGGATCAGGGCGGTGAGGTATCGACCGGCCCGGAGGTGGCGCCCGGCCCTGGCGGCGCGCCGGCCGGCCGCAAGGGCACTCCGGCCGAGGAGCAGGTCGCCGACTTCATCTCGTTCGTCCTCGACGACGTGCAGAACACGTGGACCCGCGAGTTCGCCAAGGCGGGACGGGAGTACCAGCGGGCGCGCCTCGTGCTGTTCACCGACGCCACCCGCTCGGGCTGCGGCTTCGCGGAGTCGGCGGCGGGCCCCTTCTACTGCCCGGCCGACAGCAAGGTCTACATCGACCTCGGCTTCTACAACGAGCTGCGCAGTCGCTTCGGGGCGCCCGGCGACTTCGCCCAGGCCTACGTGCTCGCCCACGAGGTGGGCCATCACGTCCAGCACCTGCTGGGCATCTCCGACAAGGTGCACGACGCCCAGAGCGGCGGCAACCGGCAGCAGGCCAACGCGCTGTCGGTGCGGCTCGAGCTGCAGGCCGATTGCCTGGCCGGCGTCTGGGCCCACTCGACCAACGAGCGCCGGCTCCTCGAGGAAGGCGACGTCGAGGAGGGTCTGGCCGCCGCGTCCGCGGTCGGCGACGATCGGATCCAGAAGCAGATGGGGGGCCGGGTGAGCCCGGAGAGCTGGACCCACGGCTCGGCCAAGCAGCGCGCCGGCTGGTTCCGCCGCGGCCTCGAGACCGGCCGGATCAACGACTGCGACACGTTCAGGATCGCGCTGCCCGGGGTGGAGCAGCAGGGCCCGGGGCGCACGCGCTAGCCCGCCTCGGGGCGGGATCACCCCCAGGCGGTGTGTTAGACTGCCCGACTGATGGAGGTCCTCCTCGACGTTCGGGGTCTCCGCACCCACTTCCACACCTCGGGCGGCGTGATCCGCGCGGTGGACGGGGTGTCCTGGGACGTCCGCAAGGGCGAGACGGTCGCTCTCGTGGGGGAGTCAGGCTGCGGCAAGTCGGTGAGCGCGCTCTCGGTGATGCGCCTGGTGTCGCGTCCGGCCGGGCGTATCGAGGCCGGTGAGATCCTGTTCAAGGGCCGCAACCTGCTCGCGCTCAGCGAGGAGGAGATGCGTCAGGTGCGCGGCCGGGAGATCGGGATGATCTTCCAGGAGCCGATGACCTCGCTGAATCCGGTCCTCACCGTCGGCCGACAGCTCACCGAGCCGCTCGAGGTCCACCTCAACATGAATCGCGCCGAGTCCCAGGCGCGGGCGGTCGAGCTGCTGTCGCTGGTCGGCATCCCCGATGGCGCGCGCCGGCTGCGACAGTTCCCGCACCAGTTCAGCGGCGGCATGCGGCAGCGGATCATGATCGCGATGGCGCTGGCCTGCAACCCGGCGCTGATCCTGGCCGACGAGCCCACCACCGCGCTGGACGTGACGATCCAGGCCCAGATCCTGGAGCTGATGAAGAGCCTCTCCCGGCGGCTCGGGGTGGCAATCCTGATGATCACCCACAACCTGGGCGTGGTGGCGCGCTACGCGGACCGGGTCAACGTGATGTACGCGGGCAAGATCGTGGAGCGGGCCACCGCCCGCGAGCTCTACGCCAACCCGCGCCATCCGTACACGCTCGGGCTCCTGCGCTCGGTGCCGCGTCTGGACGAGCCGCGCCGGGCCAAGCTGCAGCCGATCAGCGGACAGCCGCCCGATCTCTCCCGCCTGCCCGCGGGCTGCTCGTTCGCCCCCCGCTGCGCCTACGTGATCGAGCGCTGCCGCCACGAGACGCCGCCGCTCGATCCCGTCACCCCCGACCACGTCTCCGCCTGCTGGCTCGCCCGCGACCTCCCCACCGCCGCCGCGGCCGCCAGCGCCTAGATGGCGACCCCGGTGAATCGGACGCCGCAGCCGATTCTAGAAGTCAGGAACCTGGTCAAACATTTCCAGGTGGGCGGGGGCCTCTTCGGCGGCGCCGCCGGGACCGTGAAGGCCGTCGACGGGGTGAGCTTCACGATTCATCGCGGCGAGACGCTCGGTCTCGTCGGCGAATCGGGCTGCGGCAAGACCACCACCGGCCGGACCATCCTCCGGCTCGAGCAGCCCACCAGCGGCGACGTGATCTTCGAGGGCCGCAACCTGGCCACCCTGTCCGAGTCGGAGCTCCGCGGCCTGCGCCGGCGGATGCAGGTCATCTTCCAGGACCCGTACAGCTCGCTCAACCCGCGCATGACGGTGGGGCAGATCATCGCGGAGCCACTCAGCGTGCACGGCATCGTGCCGGATCGCGCCGCCCGGGCCGCGCGCGTGCAGGAGCTGCTGCGTCACGCGGGCCTGCTGCCGATGATGGCGCGGCGCTACCCCCACGAGCTGTCCGGCGGGCAGCGCCAGCGGGTCGGGATCGCCCGGGCGCTGGCCATGGAGCCGAGCCTGATCATCTGCGACGAGCCGGTCTCCGCGCTGGACGTGTCGATCCAGGCGCAGATCATCAATCTGCTGGAGGAGCTCCAGGCCGAGTTCGGGCTGACCTACCTGTTCGTGGCCCACGACCTCTCGGTCGTCCGCCACATCTCGGACCGGGTCGCGGTCATGTACCTGGGCAAGATCGTCGAGATCACCGACCGCAAGTCGCTCTACGAGGATCCTCAGCACCCCTACACGAAGGCCCTGCTCTCGGCGGTGCCCATCCCGGACCCCGCGGTGGAGGCCAAGCGGGAGCACGTGGTCCTGGGCGGAGAGGTGCCGAGCCCGCTCAATCCGCCGTCGGGCTGCGTGTTCCATCCGCGCTGCCCGATCGCGGTGGCCGAATGTCGGACCACGGTCCCCGCCTTGCGGGAGATCAAGCCCGACCATTACGCGGCCTGTATCCGAGTATAGGTTCCCGGGGGCACCTTGACACGGGGGTGGGGTGCCGCTAAATTAGCGAAAATCAGTGGGAACCCTGGCTTGCCCTGACGGATTGAATCCTCACATAGCCGTCTCGCAGAATCTCAGCGCGGAGGTGGTCCATGCGCCCTGGCACTAAATGGTTGATCCCGACGATCCTCGTCGTGGTTCTTGGTCTGACCAGCTGGCCCCTATCGGCCGTGGCACAGGACAAGCCGCGCTCCGGGGGAGAGCTGCTCTACGTGGTGCCGTCGGAGCCGCCCTCCTACGACGCGCACGCCGAGGAGACGTTCGGCGTGATCCATCCGATCGCGCCGCACTACAACCTGCTCATGCGGGTCGATCCGTTCGACAAGACCGGCACCAAGCCGGTCGGCGATCTCGCCGAGTCGTGGACGATCTCCAAGGACGGGCTGGTCTACACCTTCAAGCTGCGGCAGGGCGTGAAGTTCCACGACGGCACCGAGATGACGTCGAAGGACGTGAAGGCCTCCTACGACAAGATCATCTTCCCGCCCGCCGGCGTGAAGTCGCTCCGCAAGGAGTCGTACCGGTCGATCGAGGTGGTGGAGGCGCCGGACCCCTACACGGTGCGCTTCCGGCTGAAGTATCCCGAGGCCTCGCTGCTCCTGAATCTCTGCTCGCCGTGGAACTGGATCTACAAGGCGGACATCCTCGCCAAGGACATGCACTGGTACGAGAAGAACATCATGGGCACCGGGCCCTTCACCTTCGTCGAGCACGTCAAGGGCTCGCACTGGGTGGGCAAGAAGAACCCCAACTACTGGGACAAGGGCAAGCCGTATCTGGACGGGTACCGGGCCATGTTCATCAGCTCGTCGGCCGCGCAGGTGGCGGCCATCCGCGGGGAGCGGGCGCACATCCAGTTCCGCGGGTTCAGCCCGCCGGAGCGTGACCAGCTGGTCTCCGCGCTCGGCAACAAGATCACGGTGCAGGAGAGCCCGTGGGACTGCCTGAACTTCGTCTCGATGCACCACGAGAAGAAGCCGTTCGACGACAAGCGCGTGCGCCGCGCCCTGTCGCTGGCCCTCGACCGCTACGAGGCCTCGCAGAAGCTCTCCAAGATCACCATCGTGAAGGACGTGGGCGGCATCCAGGTGCCGGGCACGCCCTACGCGACGCCGCCCGCCGAGCTGGAGAAGCTCGCCGGCTACGGTCACGACATCAACGCGAACCGGGCCGAGGCCAAACGGCTGCTGAAGGAGGCCGGCGTCCCCGACGGCTTCTCGTTCACCTTCAAGAATCGCGGCATCCCGCATCCCTACGAGCCCGTCGGCATCTGGCTCGTGGACCAGTGGCGGCAGATCGGGCTCAACGTGAAGATCGAGACCATCGAGGCCTCCGCGTATCACCCGATGCTGAAGCGGGGCGACTTCGATGTCGCGATGGACTTCCAGTGCGGCTTCATCGTGGAGCCGGACCTGGACCTGGCGCGCTTCATCAGCACGTCGGACGCCAACTACGGCAAGCACAAGGACAAGATGATCGACGAGCTGTACCAGAAGCAGGCGCGGGCCGGCGACATCGAGGACCGCAAGAAGATCATCCGCCAGCTCGAGAAGCGGCTCCTCGACGAGGAGACGCACGTCATCTACACGCTGCAGTGGCACCGGATCATCCCGCACAACTCGAAGGTCCACGGCTGGACGATCACGCCCAGCCACTATCTGAACAACATGCTCGACACGGTCTGGCTGTCGGAGTAGGGGAGATCTCCGCGGGCCCGCGCCGGACGCCCTCCGGCGCGGGCCCGCCTGCACCCCCATGTGGAAATACCTGATCAAGCGCTTCCTGCTCATGTTCCCCACCATCGTGGGGGTGGCGGTCGTCACCTTCATCCTCATCCGGGTCATCCCGGGTGACGTGGTGGAGCTGCGGCTGGCCGGGGACCGGGGCGCCGCGTCCCAGGCCGCCATCGACGCGGAGCGCGCGCGGTTCGGGCTCGACCAGCCGATCTGGAAGCAGTTCGTGACCTGGATGACCGGGGTGGCCCGGCTCGACTTCGGCACCTCGATGTGGACGGGCGCCTCCATCTGGCAGGAGATCAAGCTGCGCTTCGCGCTGTCCCTGCAGGTGGCGATCATGTCGACGGTGGTGGCGGTGCTGCTCGCGGTGCCCCTCGGGATCCTCGCCGCCCTCAAGCAGGACACCTGGGTGGACTACGCGGTCCGCGTCTTCTCGATCGCGGGGCTGGCCTGCCCCTCCTTCTGGCTGGGCATCCTGTTCATCCTGACGTTCCTCATCGTGTTCAAGTGGCTGCCCCCGATGGTCTATACCCCGTTCTGGGTGAGCCCGTGGCAGAACCTCCAGCAGCTCATCTGGCCTGCCCTCGCGGTGGGCTATCGCTACTCGGCGGTGGCCACTCGCATGACCCGCTCCGCCATGCTGGAGGTGCTGCGCGAGGACTACGTGCGCACCGCGCGGGCCAAGGGCCTCGCGCAGCGGCTCATCCTCGTCCGCCACGCGCTGAAGAACGCGATGCTGCCGGTGTTGACGGTGATCGCGCTCGAGTTCGCGTTCCTGATCGGCGGCCTCGTGGTCACCGAGCAGGTCTTCAACCTGAACGGGATCGGGCTGCTCTTCGTCCAGGCGGTGGCCCATCGCGACTACACGCTGATCCAGGCGCTGGTGATGCTGGTGGCCGGCATCTTCATCTTCGCGAACTTCGTGATGGACGTCATGTACGCCTGGATCGACCCGCGGATTCGGTACCGCTAAACCGGACAAATCCATGGCCATCAACACTCCGATCGACCTGATCGCGGCCGAAGCGAGCGAGCCCTCCGCCGGCGCCGCGTGGTGGGCCGCCATCCGCGATTTCGCGCGGCACCGGACGCTCGGGGCGGTGGGAGCGGCGGTGGTGCTGCTCATGCTGATCCTCGCGGTGTTCGCGGGGGTGCTCGCGCCCTACGATCCGGTGGCGGTGGACTTCGGGGCCATGCTGGCCGCCCCCAGCGCCGCGCACTGGCTGGGCACCGACGCCTTCGGCCGTGACGTGCTCTCGCGCCTCATCTACGGGTCGCGCACCGCGCTGCTCGTCGGCTTCGGGGCCGCGATGCTGGGCGCCACCTTCGGGGCCATCCTGGGCGTGGGCAGCGCGTACTTCGGCGGGCTGGTGGACCTGTACCTGCAACGCCTGATGGACATCTTCCTCTCGTTTCCGCTCATCATCCTGGCGCTGGCCCTGGTGGCCATCCTCGGCAACAGCATCCCGAACGTGATCATGGCGATCACGATCCCGATGATCCCGCGCGCCGCGCTCGTGATTCGCTCCTCGGCGCTCACCATCCGCGAGATGCCGTACGTCGACGCGGCCCGCGCCGCCGGCTTCGGTCACGCGCGGATCATCATGCGTCACATGCTGCCGAACGTGGTCGCCTCGTATCTCATCATGCTCACCGCGTTCCTGAGCCAGGCCATCCTGGCCGAGGCGTCGCTGTCGTTCCTGGGGCTGGGCGTGCAGGAGCCGACGCCCGCGTGGGGCCTGATGCTGCGCGGGGCGGCCGTCGATTTCGCGGAGTCCGCGCCCTGGATGGCCCTCTTTCCGGGAGTGGCGATCAGCCTCGCCGTGTTCGCGTTCAATCTCTTCGGCGACTCGCTCCGCGACGCGCTCGATCCCAAGCTTCGCACGCTCTAACGACGGGTCAAACGCCTTGACACGTCCCAGGGCGAGTTGATACAAGTATGTGGGTTTGAAGGCGGTTTTTCCCGGGTGACCGGTTAACAGGAGGCCGGAATGGCGTATATCATCGCTGAGCCCTGCATCAACGTGAAGGACAAGGCCTGCGTCGAGGTCTGCCCCGTGGATTGCATCTACGAGGGCGAGACCATGCTCTACATCCATCCCGATGAGTGCATCGACTGTGGGGCGTGCGAGCCGGTCTGCCCGGTGAAGGCGATCTTCGCGGAGGACGAGACACCGGCCAACTGGAAGAATTTCATCGAGCTGAACAAGCAGTTCTTCAAGGACAATCCGGGCGTCAAGCCGGCCACCAAGGCCTAGCGCCGCCGACGCCCGCTCGAGTCATCGGGGCCCGCTCACGCGGGCCCCTCTTTTTTGTCCGCGGTCTCTCGTGCCCACGCGCGACGGCAACGGCTCGCCCCGGCTGCACACGGTCTGGTGCACGAGCCGTGATGTCGGCGCGCCGCGCCTCGCCCATGGCCCGCCTCGACGGCGATTCTCGCTCGACGACCGCGTCGTCGCCGCGTGGCACAGGCCTTGCGAAGCTCCGCCCGCATGACAACCCTACTGATGCCCGCTCCCGAGCCCGCTCCCCGGTCTTCGGCCCCGCGCATGCCGAAGGGCCTGTCCGACTCCGCGGCGCTGCCCACCGCGCCCGCCCGGGCGCTGCCCGGCTTCCACGGTGCGGTCTCCGAGTTCAAGCGGCACCTGCTCGAGGCCACGCTCACCCAGTCCGGTGGCAACCGCACCCGCGCGGCGCGGGCGCTGGGCCTGCAGCGCACGTATCTGCTGCGCCTCATCCGCGAGTTCGAGATCCGCGTGCCGCCCGCGGCGATGGCACCGCGACGCGGGGAGGCGTCGGCGCGACCGGCTCAAACACGTTGACACCCGGTCGCGGCCCGGTTTGAAATGGATGCGTGAGCGACGTGTGGATCGCGGGAGCGGGGATGACCCGCTTCGGCCGGCGCGACGAGAATCTCCCCGATCTCATGGCGGAGGCGGCCCTGGCCGCCATGACCGACGCCGGCATCGAGCGGCCCGACGGCCTGGTGGTGGCCGCGATGAACCCCGAGGAGTTCACCGGCGAGGGCAACTTCGCCTCGCTGATCGCCACCCGCATCGGGCTGTCGCACGTGCCGGCGCTGCGGGTCGAGACCGCGACGTCCTCCGGCGTGGCCGCCGTCTACTCGGCCTATGCCTCGATCGCGGCCGGCTTCCACCGCTCGGTGCTGGTGGTGGGCGGCGAGAAGATGACCCACATCGCGACGCCGCGGGTCTCCGACATCATCGGCCGCTCGATCGATCCCTACGAGAAGAGCTACGGCACCACCATGCCGGCGCTCGCCGGGCTGGTGACTCGCGCGGCCATGCACCGGCGCGGGCTCACGTTGAAGGAGATCTCGCAGGTCGCGGTGAAGAACCACGCGCACGGCGCCCGCAACCCGTTCGCCCACTTCCGCGAGCCGGTCACGCTGGAGACGGTGATGGAGAGCCGGGTGGTGGCCGACCCCCTGCGCCTCTTCCACTGCTGCCCGATCTCGGACGGCGGCGCGGCGCTGGTGTTGACCGGCGAGCGGCGCGCGGTGCGCATCGCGGGCATCGGGCAGGGGGCGGATTCGATCGCGGTGCGCTATCGGAGCGATCTCACCTCGTTCCGCGCCACCCAGAGCGCGGCGGAGGCGGCCTACCGCATGGCCGGCTTCGGAGCCGCACGCGTCGAGGTGGCCGAGATCCACGATGCCTTCACGCCCTTCGAGCTGATCTCGCTCGAGGACACCGGGCTCGTGCCGTCGGGCAAGGCGGGGCGCGCGACCCTCGACGGTGAGACCGCGATCGGCGGGCGCCTGCCCGTCAATCCGTCGGGCGGGCTCAAGGCGCGTGGCCATCCGCTGGCCGCCACCGGCATCTCGCAGCTGGTCGAGCTGTGCTGGCAGCTGCGCGGCACCGCGGAGGGCCGGCAGGTGCCGGCGCGCGTGGGCCTGGCCCAGTCCATCGGCGGCCTCGCCACCAACAACTGGGTGACGCTGGTCGAGGCCGCCCGCTGATGGCCGACCTGCGCGCCTCGCGCTGTCCCCGCTGCCGGCGCCTCGTGGTGCCGCCGGCCAGCATCTGTCCCGATCATCCGGTCAAGATGGAGGCGGCGGTGCTGCCGCCGCTCGGGGAGGTGGTCTCGTTCACCACCCTGCACTCGCCGCCCGAGGGCTTTCGAGCCCCGCTGCACATCGCCCTCGTGCAGCTCGAAGGCGGCGCGCGGCTCTTCTGCCACGGGACCGCGACCGAGGGTGTGAAGATCGGCTCGCACGTCGCGGTGGAGGCGGTCGATTCCGTGCTCTACTTCTCCCACATCGGGTTCACCGACCGGGCGCGCCTGTTCTGGAAGCGCGCGGGCGCCCGCGGCGAGCGCGTCGCCGCCATCGGCAAGAGCGTCGTCCAGGGCGTGTGGAACAGGAGGCCCCGTGGCAAAGACTAGAGCCCGATCCGGCAAGGCTGCCGCTCCGACCCGCCGAGCGAAGACCGCCGGCCGCCCCGCCGCCCGCCCGCCGCTGCACGGCGTGCGCGTCATCGATCTCACCCGCGTACTGGCCGGGCCGTTCTGCGCCATGTCGCTCGGTGACATGGGCGCCGAGGTCATCAAGATCGAGGAGCCCGGCAGGGGCGACGATACGCGCGGCTGGCCGCCCTTCGTGAGCGGGGAAGCGACGTATTTCCTCTCGGTGAATCGCAACAAGAAGAGCCTCACCCTCAACATGAAGGCGCCCGAGGGCCAGGCGATCCTCCGGCGGCTGCTCGTCTCCGCCGACGTGGTGCTCGAGAATTTCCGGCCCGGCACGATGGAGCGTTTGGGCTTCGGCTACGAAGCGCTCCGGAAGATGAATCCGCGCCTGGTGTACTGCTCGATCTCGGGCTTCGGGGAGAGCGGGCCCGAAGCCCACCGGCCGGGCTACGACCTGATCGTGCAGGGCGAGTCCGGGGTCATGGACATCACCGGCTTCCCCGACGGCCCGCCGGTGAAGGTGGGCAACTCGATCGGCGATCTCGTCGCGGGCATGGCCGCCGCGCAGGGCATCACGCTGGCCCTGCTGAGCCGCCAGAGGACCGGCACCGGGCAAAAGGTCGAGATCGGCATGCTGGACGTGATGGCCTCGCTGCTCACCTATCAGGCCGGCCTCTACTGGAACGCGGGGGGCCGTCCGGCGCGGCGGGGCAACGAGCATCCCTCGATCGTGCCCTACGAGGTGTTCAAGGCCAAAGACGTGTATCTCACGCTCGGGGTCGCCAACAACTCGCTGTGGGAGCGGACCTGCCGCGCTCTGGATCGCGAGGACCTGATCCGCGATCCGCGCTTCGACACCGAGGCCAACCGGGTCGCGAATCGCAAGGTGCTGGTCCCGCTGCTCAACGAGATCCTGGGCGCGCGCCCGGCCGACGAATGGCTCGCCCGCCTGGACAAGGCGGGCGTGCCCGCCGGCCGCATCAAGAGCGTGGCCGAGGTGTGCGAGAGCGCGCATCTTCGCGCGCGCGGCATGATGGTCTCGCTCCCGCATCCCAAGGCGGGCCCGATCACCGTGATGGGGGTGCCGGTGCGCCTGCACGACACGCCGGGCGCGGCCACCGCGGCGCCACCGCTGCTGGGCCAGCACACCGACGAGATCCTCACCGGGCTGCTGCGCATGCCGAAGGCGCGCGTCGAGGCGTTGCGCGCCGCCGGCGTCGTGTAGGCCGGATCCGTGCCGGTCGGGCCGCTGGGGCTCGAGGTGGGACAGACCGCGCGACGCACCCAGACCGTGACCGCTGACGACGTCGAGCTCTACGCGCGGCTCACCGGCGACCGCAACCCGCTGCACTTCGACGCCGACTTCGCGGCGCGCACGCGCTTCGGCCGCCTGGTCGCCCAGGGCGGTATCGCGGCCGGCATGCTGAACGCGCTGGTGGCGATGGACCTGCCGGGGCCCGGCACCGTCTTCATGAGTCAGGCGCTCAAGTACCTGGCCCCGACCTATCTGGGCGATACGCTGACCGCGCAGGTGGAAGTGCTGGCGCTCAAGCCGGACAAGCCGGTCTGCCAGCTGCGCGCCACCATCCGCAACCAGGATGGGGTGACGCTGCTCGAGGGAGAGTGCTGGACCTACACGATGCGCCCGTCCTGAGGCCGGGCGCCGCCAGGTGAGCGCGAGCGGATCATCTGAGACTGCGCACGAGGAGCCAGGCGCCGAGGGCGCCCAGGAAGACCAGCACCGCGCGGTTGAACGTTCGCTGATCGAGGCGATCCTGCAGGCGGAGTCCCACCGCGAACCCCACCAGCGCGACCGCGGTCAGCCCGACCGAGATCCACAGCACCGGCCACGTGAGCAGCCCGTACCAGCCGACCGCGCCGAGCTGTACCGCCTTGTAGAAGATGAAGGTGAAGGCCACCGAGGCCACGAAGTCGTGCTTGCCGAGGCCGATGGCGTGGAAGTAGAGGACCAGCGGCGTGGCCGGCGCGTTGGTCACGCCGCCGACCACGCCGGCCACGAAGCCGGCGGGCGCCGAGAGCCATCGCTCCCAGTGGGCGGGCACCTTCGGCGAGAGGCCGGTGGCGCTGAGGATCACGAAGGCCACCACGAAGAAGCCCAGGGTGAACGTGGCCGCGCGCGGCGACAGCATGGTGAGCACGCGGGTGCCGAGCACCATGCCGGCCGCGCCCGAGACGAGCAGGGTCGCGAAGCGCCGCGCGGTGGCCATCGGCGCGCCGCGCCGGACGAACTGGATGCCGTCCATGATGATGTTCGGCAGGATCAGCACCACCACCGCCGTCTTCACGTCGGTCACCAGGCTCAACAGCGGCGTCGCCAGGGAGGGAAAGCCGAAGCCGATGGCGCCCTTGACGATGCCGGCCCCCAGCACCACCACGGCCATGATCGCGGGAATCACCGTCCGAGCATAACTTGACACCTCCCGGGCGGGGGCGGGATGATGTGCCCCCCATGGCCGTGACGTCCCGATCGCGCGCGATCAAGATCTACGACACCACCCTCCGTGACGGGACTCAGGGCGAGGGCGTGGCCTTCTCGATGGAGGACAAGGTCCGCATCGCCCAGCGACTCGACGCCCTCGGCATCCACTACATCGAGGGCGGCTGGCCCGGCTCGAATCCGAAGGACCTGCGCTTCTTCAAGCGCGTGCAGGGCGCGGTGTTCAAGACCGCCAAGATCAGCGCGTTCGGCGCCACCCGCCGGCCCGGCGTGCGCCCGCAGGACGACGGCAATCTCCAGGCGCTGGTGGAGGCGGGCCCGCCCGTCGTCACGATCTTCGGCAAGGCGTGGGACTTCCACGTGACCGCGGCGCTGGGCACCACGCTCGAGGAGAACGTGGCCATGATCGGGGACTCGGTCGCCTACCTCCTCAAGCACTTCGAAGAGGTCATCTACGACGCCGAGCACTTCTTCGACGGCTTCAAGCGCAACCCGGAGTACGCGATGCGCACGCTGCTCGCCGCGGAGTCGGCGGGGGCCCACTGCCTCGTGCTATGCGACACCAACGGGGGCAGCCTCCCCCACGAGATCACCGCCATCATCCGAGAAGTCCGCCGGGCGGTGAAGGCCGACACCCCGCTCGGCATCCACGTGCACAACGACACCGAGTGCGCGGTGGCCAACTCCCTGACCGCGGTGGGGGAGGGCATCGAGCACGTGCAGGGCACGATCAACGGGTACGGCGAGCGCTGCGGCAATGCCAATCTCGTCTCGATCATCCCGAACCTCATGCTGAAGATGGGGCTCGAGTGCATTCCGAGCGCGAACCTGCGCGAGCTGCGTGACATCTCGCGCCTGGTCTCCGAGCTGGCCAACCGCAAGCCGTGGGCCGCGCAGCCCTACGTGGGCGACTCGGCCTTCGCCCACAAGGGGGGCATCCACGTGTCCGCGGTGCTGAAGCATCCGGAGACCTACGAGCACGTGGATCCGGACGCGGTGGGCAACCAGCGGCGGGTGCTCGTCTCCGAGCTGGCCGGGCAGTCCAACGTGTTGTGGAAGGCGCGCGAGTACGGGATCGATCTGGACAAGAACACGCCCGACGCCCGGCGCATCCTCGAGATGCTCAAGCGGCTCGAGGACGAGGGCTTCCTGTTCGAGGGCGCGGAGGCGTCCTTCGAGCTGCTGATGGAGCGGGCCCTCGGCAACCACCGGCCGTACTTCGAGCTGCAGGGCTACCGGGTGATCGTCGAGGAGAATGCGGGCGACGGCGAGCCGGTGGCCGAGGCCACCGTACGCCTGCGGGTGAAGGGCATCGAGGAGCACACCGCGGCGGCGGGCAACGGCCCGGTGAACGCGCTCGACCACGCGCTCCGCAAGGCGCTCGAGGACTTCTACCCGAACCTGCGGGAGATGGCGCTGCTCGACTACAAGGTGCGGATCCTCGATGAGGCCAAGGCCACCGCGGCCAAGACGCGCGTGCTCGTCACGTCCGGAGATGGGAATGACACGTGGGGGACCGTGGGCGTGGCGGACAACATCATCGAGGCGTCGTGGCAGGCGCTCGTTGACTCGGTGGAATATAAGCTCCGGCGCGACGAGAAGCAGGGTAAGCGGTAGCGCAGGGGGCCGCGGGGCGGCCGGCGGGGGTGGGAGGGGGTCTCTGACCACGTCCCGCGTTTTCGTCTTGGGCTGGTTGCAGTTCCCAATCTAGCGACATGAGATTCCTTGCTTGCCTTGGCGGGAACGGGTCAGCCGACCCCCTCCCACGCCCCACCGGCCACCCCGCGGCCCCCTGCGCTACCGCTTTGGGAGTCTTGGTTTGAGAATCTTGATGGTCGCGTCTTCGTTCGTGGAACGTTGAGTGACATGGCGAGAATGATTTCGGTGAAGCTCGTGGAGGATACGGCGCGGGAGTTGATGGCTCGGGCCGCGATCGATATTCCGGTGGATTATCGGGAGGGGGTGCGGCTGGCGCGGGATCGGGAGGGAAACCGGCTGGCGCGATTCGTGTTGGATCAGATGCTGGGGAATTGGGAGATTGCCAGTGCGGATCGGCGGCCGATGTGTGCGGATACCGGGTTGCCGAGATATTACGTGAAGCTGGGGAACGAGGCGGTGGTGGAGGGTGGCTTGGTGGCGCTGGAGCGGGCGCTGCGGAAGGCGACGGCGGAGGCGACGCAGGCGATTCCGCTGCGGCCGAACCGGGTGCACCCGCTCACCCGTGAGGACCGCAACGACAACGTCGGCATCCACGCGCCCGAGATCACGTACGCGGTCGAGCCGGGAGCCGACTGGATCGACGTCACCACCGTGCACAAGGGCGGCCTCTTCGGCAGCGACTACCGCATGCTCTTCCCGGGCGACGGGGTCGCCGGGATCAAGCGCTTCTTCGTCGACACCCTGATCGAGTCGGGCAAGCGCGGGCTGGCCTGTCAGCCCGCCATCGTGGGCGTCGGCATCGGCGGGGCCAAGGACACGTGCGTGCGCATCGGCAAGGAGGCGGCGTGCCTGCGCACCGTCGGGAGCCGCAATCCGGACCCCGCCGCGGCCGCGCTCGAGGACGAGCTGACCGCGCTCGGCAATTACATCGGCATCGGGGCGATGGGCTTCGCGGGCACCTCGATGGTGGTGGCCACCCACGTGGAGCTGGCCTACACCCACACCGGCGGGATGCCGGTCGGCATCCACCAGTTCTGCCTCTCGTCACGACGGGCGACTGCGCGGATCGCTTCCGACGGGCGCGTGGAATTCCGGAGCGATCCGGGCTGGTTCACCGACTACTACCGCCGGTCCGGGATCGAGTGATGGGCACCGCGATGGCGCGGCTCGATGACGTGACGATGGATGAGGTCCATCTCACCACGCCGGTCTCCGACGCGGCGATCCGCTCGCTGAAGCTGGGCGACGTCGTCTACGTGAGCGGCGCCCTCTACACCGCGCGCGAGGGTGTCTACCGGCAAGTGGTCGACCGCGGCGTGCCGTTCCCGGAGGCGCTGCGGGTGCTCACCAACGTGAACTTCCACTGCTCGCCCGCCGCGGCCACCCGGCCCGACGGCACCCACGTGGTCGAAGCGGTGACCGCAACGGCCAGCTTCCGGTTCGGCAAGTCGATGGGTCCGTGGTTCGAGCGCTCGGGGGCCCGGGTCATCGTGGGCAAGGCCGGGCTCACCGAGCTGGCCTACCGCGAGTGGTTCGTGCCGCACCGGGCGGTGTACCTCACCACCGTGGGCTACGGCATGGGCGCGGCGTACGGCCGCGGGATCCGTCGCGTGCTCGACGTGCACTGGCTTCGCGAGCTGGGGATCGCCCAGGCCTGCTGGGTGCTCGAGGTCGAGCGGCTCGGCCCGTTCCTGGTGGAAGGCGACGCCGAGGGCCGAAGCCTCTTCGCCCTCGCGAACCGCGAGATCAACCTCCGCATCGCCGAGGTCTACAAGTCACTGCCTCCGCCCGCCCTCTCCCGCTTCGGCGAAGTCCTCTCCCGCACCGACGAGGTCGTCTAGTCCGGGGTCAGGTCTTGCATTACGACATCTTCACGCCGGGCGGTCCGGGCTGCGCGCTTGGAAATGTCGTAATGCAAGACCTGACCCCAGCACGAAGACGGGGTGGCGGGGCGATTCGGTCTCGAAGGCGGTGAGGGGGGAGTCGGGGCGCGCGTCGAAGTAGGGGCGGGTGATGGCGACGCGGGTGACGTAGCGTTGCAGCACCGGCGCGGCGTCTGCGGGGCTCAGCTCGCGAATCGGGAGGGTCTCGGAGCGGCCGCCGCGGCTCAGGTTGACCTGCCCGGCGGCGCGCGCGTTGCGGACCCAGCCGACGTCGCCGTACGGGGCGACCAGCCAGCGCTCTCCACCGTCCTCGACGAGCGTGACCGGTGTGGACATCGGCCGACCGGTGCGTCGGCCCGGCACGGTCAGCAGGTACGTCGGACCGGGCATCAGGCCGAGGCGCAGGAGGAGGCGGACCAGGCGATTCGCGGCGCGACGGCCGAGGCCGAGTCGGTAGCTGGCGGCCATGGGACGCCGCCCCTCACCCGGGCCCTCCCCCCTGAGGGGAGGGGGGAGGCGTCGATTTCTCGGCGGATTCGCGGGCGGCGGCGGAGAAGATGCCGCGGGTCATGAGGGCACGGGCCTCGTCGGCGCGCCGCTGGTAGATCTCGGCACGCACGGCGTGCGCGGCCACGTGATCGGGCCCGGCCGCGATGGACCAGTCGATCAGGTGGCTCGCCAGCGCGAGGCGACCCTCCCCGGCCAGCGCGCGCGCCCGCGCGATGAGCCCCTCGATGCCGCCGGCCAGCATCGCGATCTCGCGCCCGATCTCGGCCTCGGGCGCCGGCTTGAGGTGTGCGGGCACGCCGTCGTACCAGCCGCCGTAGAGCCGCCAGAGATTGCGCACGACGTAGTCGGGCTCGTCGTAGACCGGCTGCAGATAGCGCCGCTCGGCCAGGTGCGCGGGCGGCCGGACTTCGCCGAGCACCTGCTCGAGGCCGGCCCCCGCGTTCATCAGCGCGAGGGTCTGGCTCACGAGCGAGTCGAGCCAGTCCGCGGTGTCGGTGAGAGCCTGCCGCGCGCGGTCGGCTCCGACGATCGGCAGGCCGTGGCCGGGGATGAGCAGCTCGGGGCCGCGGGCGGCCATCTCCCGCAGCGCCGCCGCCCACTCCGCGGCGTAGCGCTGGACCTTCTGCGGATTGCCCGCGTTCGGAGCGACCCAGATGAAGAGATCGCCGGTCCAGAGGATGCGCCGCTCCGGCCACCACACCCAGGTCGCGTCGTCCGTCTCGCCCCGCGCGTGCCGCAGCTCGAGCGTGACGTCCCCCGCCTCGAAGCGCAGCGCCTGGTCGTAGACCGTGTCGGGGTAGTCGTACTCGGTGGGCCAGGACGCGGCGATGGAGAACTGGCGCGCGTTGATGAGGCCGTTGTAGCCGGCGGTCGCTCGGTAGCGGTCGAAGCGGTCGGCCACGCTCCGGTGGCCGACGATGCGGGGGCGCGGCCACCCGCGCTCGGCCGCCTCGGCGATGAACGGGGGCAGGCCGAACGCGTGGTCGGCGTGGCCGTGGGTGTAGATCGCGGCGTGGACCGGGCCGGGATCGATCGCGCGGACCGACGCGAACGTGCGGTCCCGGGCCACGTAGTTGGCGGTGTCCACCAGCACCAGGCCGCGGCCGGTGCGCACGACCGTGACGTTGGCGAACGCATGGACGAAGAACACCCCGGGAGCGATCTCCTCGCGCTCGCCGGTCGGCTTCCAGAACTCGCGCGGGTCGACGCGGCCCACCCAGCACGCCTCGGCGCGCTCCCGGATGCTGCCCATCAGGCGGCCTTCCAGATGTTGCGGCCGCGCGTCTCGGGGGCCAGGCAGGCCGAGACGAAGGCGCCGACGGCGAGCAGGAGACAGAGCGCGAAGGCGGCGCGATACGCCCCGGCCCCGTAGACGCGGACGCCCGCGACCAGCGTGCCCTCCCAGTGCCGATCGAGCACGATCCCGGTCAGCCACTGCATGACGCCGAAGGACAGGAACGTGGGGAGATTGTGGAAGCCCAGCGCGACCCCCACGTATCGTGGGTCGTTGACCTCGCGGATGGCCGCGAAGGCGAGGACCACCACGCTCGAGCCCAGGCCGATCAGGAAGCAGACGAGCGGCATGAAGCCGGGGGCGATCGGCGTCCCGGGCACCACGAGCGCGACCCACGTGAGGACGTTCAGGCCGCTGATCGTCATCAG
Source organism: Candidatus Methylomirabilota bacterium (assembly GCA_035315345.1). Taxonomy (NCBI): domain Bacteria; phylum Methylomirabilota (SeqCode); species Candidatus Methylomirabilota bacterium. Next base: position 15,023 of record DATFYA010000004.1, on the reverse strand, counting down.
GGGCACGCGCCGGCGCTCCAGCCGGTCGGAGAGCCAGCCGATCAGCGGGGCGCCCACCAGCAGGCCCACCGCGGCCAGCGCGACCAGATTGGCGGCCCGCACGCGCGGCAGGTCGTACACCTGGGTGAGGTACGGCACGCCCCAGAGCCCGACGAAGGCCGCGAAGCCGCCGTAGATGCCGCCCGAGATGCCCCCGACCGTCCAGGAGCGCGGGTTGAAGATCACGCTCGGGATGCCCGCGAGGATCTCGCGGAGCCCCGGATCGGTGGCCCGCGCGCGCGATTCCCGCTCGTCGCTCCGGTCCGGACGATCGCGCACGGTGAAAAAGCACGCCACCGCCAGCAGCGCGGTGGTCGTCCCGATGGTGACGAAGCCCTGACGCCAGCCGATCTGCTCGACGAGCAGGGCCAGCGGCGTGGTGCCGGCGAGCGCCCCGATCGACCCCACGCTCTGCGCCGCGCCCGCAATGGTGCCGAACTCCTCGGCGCGGAACCACTCGGTGGCCAGCCGCAGCCACGCGATCAGGATCACCGAGGCGCCCAGGCCGACGAGGAGGCGCCCCCCGAAGGCCACCGCGAAGCCGGGGGCGAGGCCGAAGAGCACCGAGCCGGCGCTCATGCTGAGCCCGCCCAGGGCGAGCGTCCGTCGCGGGCCGAGGAAATCGATGAGGCTGCCCCCGGGCAGGGCCATGGCCGCGAAGCAGTAGGGGTAGATCGCAGCCAGCGCGCCGAGCGTCGCCGCCGACACCGCGAAGGCGGCCATGAGATCACCGGCCACCACGACCGGGGCCACCCGGTGGAGGTAGGACAGGAAGTACAGGAGGGCGGGAACGACCAGGATCCGCCATCGGGCCCGCGCGGCCCTCACTAGAAAGGTGCAGGCCGATGAAAAAGGTCCAGATGCGAGGCGCCGCCCGAGGGCCGCACGCGAGGCGTCTCGCGGCTCGAGTGGCCCACGGTCAACATGCCGTAGGCATGTTGAGGGTGACGTCGAGCGTGCGGCCGAGGGCGGCAACGAAGCAGATGGGCCTTTTTCATCGGCCTGCGCGCCAGGCCTCGATCTGCCCGCCATGCTCCTGATAGTGATGGCGGCTGTTGAAGTCGACGATCTTGTAGGCGGTCTTGCCCGGCCCGTAGCGTTCCTCGGGCACCGCGGCGGCCGCCCGCATGAACTCGGCGTGCGAGGCCTCCAGCTCGGTCAGGATGTCGGCGGTGGCCGCGGACTTCTTCGCGTCGGCGAAGCGCGCGTTCCAGGCGTCCACGTCGTCGTAGGAGACGCCCTCCGGCACCGGGCGCTCGCCCCGGGCGAGCCGCTCCAGCACCGGGCTCATCTCGCGGTGCCAGCCGGAGATGTGGGCGACGATGTCGCGCGCGCTCCACGTGCCCAGCCACACCTCGCGCATCTTCGCCTCGTCGAGGCCGGCGAGCGCGCGCTCGAAGCGGGTGAACTCGGTCTCCGCCTCGCCCAGCAGGGTGGTCTTCTCGGACATGGCCGTCGCCTCCGTGGCCGCCTCAGCCCAGGGATCGGGGCGGGATGCGCTTGTAGAAGAGCAGCTCGCGGACCCCCTGGGGCAGGTTGTCGATGTGGCCGCTCGGCTGGAAGCCGAGCGCGCGATGCATCTGGATGGACACCGCGTTGGTCTCCTCGGTGGAGGAGTACAGGCGCGGGGTGGGCGAGACCGCCTCCACCGACTTGTAGAACTCGCGCGCGATGCCCTTGCGCCGGTAGTCCTCGCGCACCACCACCAGCGTCACGAAGGTGCACTGGAACCAGTCGATGCGATAGGCGAGGAATCCCACCACCTCGCCCTCGGCCTCGGCGACGATCAGGTGGTGGCGCTCGAGATGCGATCGGATGAACGCGCCGGCGCGCTCTTCTCCGATGACCTCTCCGGCGAGGGTGCGGCAGCCGATCTCATCGGCCACCCGCGGCAGTCTGATCTCGATCATGAGCGCCCGCGCGCATTGTAAGCGCGGGCGGGCCCGCGCTCAACTCTCGGACGACCGGACTCCTCTCGTGCTCGTCGGCGAATACACCCGCTACGGGGGCCCGGAGCGGGAGGAGAAGGTGCTCTCGGTGGGCCGCCAGGTCACGCTTCAGTACGTGCCGGGCCGGATCTGTCCGTAGAGCGCCTTCAGCTTGTCGGCGGTGAAGCCGGCGGTCTGGCAGAGCGAGATGATCTTGCGCTCGTCCGCCTCCACCTTCGCGATGGCCTCCGGGATCTGGGCCGCGATCTCGTGCGGCACCGTCACCACGCCGTGCTGGTCGCCGTGGACCAGATCGCCGGGCTTGATCCAGACACCGCCGACCTTGACGGGAAGGCCGAAGTCCACCATGTGAATGTTGGCGTGCGAGACCGACACGTGCGCGGCGCAGAACTGGAATCCCAGCGCGCGCACCTCGTCCAGGTCACGCACCGAGCCGTCGGTCACCACCCCGACGCAGCCGAGGGCGCGATGGATGTTGGCCTGCACCTCGCCCCACTGCGCGCCCTGGCCTCGCGGGTCGTCCAGGTCGTGCACCACGATCACCCGCGGCGCGGGGATGCTCTGGATGAAGTCCCACCAGCCGAAGGTGCTGGCCCGGTGGCCCTCGATCGGCCCGCGCTCGGCCCGGATGAGCGCGGTGACCGCGTAGCCCACCATCGGCCCCATCGCGGGGAAGAGGGCACGGATGCTGGAGGACACGTTGCCCTCGTCCCGGGGCCGCACCTTGAAGGTCTCGATGGCGTTGGCCACGCTGGGGCTGGTGATCTTGCGAAGCGCGTCGATCTGCTGGGTCGTGAGCGTCACCGTCGTCTCCTTGGTATCGGAACCGGTTTCAGATGGTGCCCTTGCGCCGCTCCATGAGCGCGCGCTCGAGCTGGGGGATGATCTGCGCGACGCCGCGCAGGTTGGGGTTCACCCGCAGGGCTTTCCGGAAGTAGTCGAGCGCGCGCTCGGGCTGGTCCAGCTGGAGATAGATCTGCCCGTAGCCGGCCAGGGCGCCGAAGTGACTGGGGTTGCGCTTCATCACCTCGTCGCAGTCCTGGAGCGACTTCTCGTACTCGCCCATCAAGAAGTAGACGGTGGCCCGCTTGTTCCAGCCCTCCGCGAAATCGGGCCGCCGCTGGATGACCGCGCTGAACGTGGCGACCGCGGCCGGCCCCTCGCTGCGGCCCATCTGCTCGATGCCGATCTGGAGCAGGTGGTCGATCTCCGCGTCGCCGGAGCGGCTCCACACTTGCCAGACCGAGCGCTCGGCCAGCGTGCGGACGACCTCGTCGGCGTCGGACAGCGCGCCGAGCAGGACCGGTGCGTCGGCCATCGTGCCCACCTCGCCGAGCCACGCGGCGCCCTGCCGGCGGGTCTCGACGTCGGGCCCGCGGAGGTCGGCGAGGGCCTGCTCGCGGGTCAGGGGCGAGCGCGACTGGGCGCCGGCCACCGCCACGAGGGTGGTGAGAATCAGGAGCAGCGCGGCGAGCGCGCGCCTCACGAGCGCCCCACCAGGTCGAGGAACGCGGCCTCGTCGAGCGTCGCCACGCCCAGTCGCTTGGCATCGTCGGCTTTCGAGCCCGCATCCTCGCCGACGATGACGTAGTCGGTCTTCTTCGAGACCGACCCGGTCACGCGGCCGCCGAGGCGAATGATCAGGTCCTTGGCCTGATCGCGGCTGAGCGTCACGAGGCCCCCGGTCAGCACGAGGGTCTTGCCCTCCAGCGGCCGCGGCCCCTCGGTGTGGCCTTCCTCGCGCATCGCCACGCCGGCGGCGGCCAGGCGCTCGATGGTCGCGCGGTTGCGCGGCTCCGCGAGAAAGCTGGTCACCGCCTGGGCGATCTGCGGGCCGATGCCGTAGATGTCGTTGATCTCGGCCTCGGTAGCGGCGAGCAGGCGCTCCATGGTGCCGAAGCGCGAGGCCAGGAGCTGCGCGGCCCGCTCGCCGACCATGCGAATGCCGAGCGCGTTGAGCAGGCGCGTGAGCCCGCGGCCTTTCGACGCCTCGATGGCGCGGTGGAGGTTCTGGGCGGACTTGTCGGCGAGGCGCTCGAGGCCGGCCAGCGTCTCCACCGAGAGCCCATAGAGATCGGCAAAATCGCGCACGAGGCCGCGCTCCACGAGCTGGCGGATGATGACCTCGCCCAGGCCCTCGATGTCCATCGCGCGCCGCGAGCCCCAGTGGAAGAGCCGCTCGCGCAGCTGGGCGGGACAGGCGGTGTTGGTGCAGCGCCAGACCGCCTCGCCCTCGACGCGCGCGGCGAGCCCGCCGCAGGCCGGGCAGTGGCCGGGCATCCGGAACGGCTCGGGCGGCGGCTCGGGCCGCTTGGCGGTCACCACCTGGACCAGGTAGGGGATGACGTCGCCGGCGCGCTCGATCAGCACGGTGTCGCCCACCCGGACGTCCTTGCGGCGCACCTCGTCCTCGTTGTGCAGGCTCACGTTCGAGACGGTCACGCCGGCCAGCTCCACCGGCTCGAGCTGCGCGGTGGGCGTGAGCGCGCCCGACTTGCCCACGTTGATGGTGATGCCGAGCACGCGGGTGGTGGCCTGTCGCGCCGCGAACTTGTAGGCGATCGCCCACCGCGGGTGGTGCGCGGTCGCCCCGAGGCGCCGCTGCTGCTCGAGGTCGTCCACCTTCACCACCAGCCCGTCGGCGTCGTAACCCAGCGTGTCGCGGTCGGCCTCCAGCCGGGCGAAGCAGGCCAGCACCGCGTCGAGGTCTCCGCAGCGCTCGGAGCGCGGATTCACCGGGAAGCCGCTGGCCCGCAGGGCCTCCAGGCGCTCCCACTGCGTGCCCAGCGCCGGGGGCTCTAGCACGCTCACGTGGTAGAGGAAGATCTCGAGCGGGCGGGAGCGAGTGACCGCGGGGTCCTTCTGGCGCACCGCGCCCGCGGCCGCGTTCCGCGGGTTGGCGAAGACCGGCTGCCCGGCCTCCTCCAATCCGGCGTTGAGGCGCGCGAAGGCCTCACGCGGCATGTAGACCTCGCCGCGGACCTCGAGCCGGGTGGCGCCCTTCAAGGGGCCGATCAGGGTCCCCGGGATCGACCGGATGGTGCGCAGGTTCTGGGTGATGTCCTCGCCGATCCGTCCGTCGCCGCGCGTGGCGCCGCGGACGAGTCGGCCGCCCTCGTAGAGCAGGGCCACGCCGAGCCCGTCGATCTTGGGCTCGCACACGTACCCGGGGGTCGCGCCGGGCAGCGCGCGGCGCACTCGCGCCTCGAACTCGCGCACGTCGTCGGCGGTCATGGCGTTGTCGAGCGAGAGCATCGCGACGAGGTGCTCGACCGGCGCGAACAGCTCGGCCCGTCGGCCGCCCGGCCGCCGGGTCGGGCTGTCCGGCGTGATCAGCTCGGGATGGGCGTCCTCGAGGGCGATCAGCTCGCGCCAGAGGCGGTCGTACTCGGCGTCGGAGATCTCGGGGCGGCTCTCGACGTAGTACAGCTCGTTGTGCCGTCGGACCTCCTGGCGGAGCTGCGCGAGCTTTCCCTCGACGTCGATGGGCTGATGACTCATCGGGCCATCAGGATAACACCGGCCCGGAGGCTCGACGCGGGCTAGCGCGGCGGGGGAGTCGGCGTGGGCGGCGGCATCCGCGGGGCCTGGCGCACGGAGTTTTCGATCTCCGGCGTGATCCGCCGCATCTGATCGGTGACCCGGTTGGCGTCCAGCGGGGTGCCCACCGTGCGCGGCGTGATCAACAAGATCAACTCGGTGCGCTCGACCCGCTCCTCGGTGGTGCCGAAGAGATAGCCCAGGATCGGGATGCGGTTGAGGAACGGGATGCCGATCCGGATGTTGGTGCGCCGATTCTGGATGAGGCCGCCCAGCACCAGGGTCTGGTTGTTCAGCAGCACCACCGAGGTCTCGGCCTCCCGCTTGGTGAATCGCGGCGAGTTGATGGGCGGTGGCTCGTTGGCCCCGACCTCGTTGACCTCCTGCTTGACGTCGAGCGCGACGGTGCCCTGCTCGCCGATGCGCGGGGTCACGGTGAGGATGATGCCCGCGTCCTTGTACTCGACGGTCTGGGTGATCGAGTTGCCGGTGATCCCACCGGTGGCCACCGGCACTTGCTGCGACGTCACGATCGGCACCGAGGTGGACACATTGATGACCGCCTTGCGGTTCTCGGTGGTCATGATGGTCGGGTTCGACAGCACGTTGACCCGGTTCTCGGTCGACAGCGCGTTGAGCGCGGCCAGCACCTTGTCCGCCGCGAAGGCGAACACGTTCAGGCCGAGCGGGACCGCGAGGCCGCCGAAGGGGATGATCGATTGGGGCGGCTTGGCGGGCAGCAGGCCCGAGGGCGACGAGGTGATGACGAAGTTCCCCGAGCGGATCGCCCACTCGACGCCCAGCTTCATGTCGTCGTCCAGCCGGACCTCGGCGGCCAGCACGTCGATCAGGACCTGGCGCGGCATCTTGTCGAGCCGCTTGATGGTCTCCTCGATCTCCTTCCAGAGGCGCGGGTACGTGGTGACGATGACCGCGTTCGTGACCTCGTCGGCCACGAAGCGGATGTCCACCGACGGCGGCGCGCCCTCGCCCGACACTCCCGGGAAGCCGCCGGGCCCGGTCCGCGGGACGGCGCCCACCACCGGTGCTGCGCCCAGGATGGGCCCCGGCGGCGTCAACGGCGCCGGCAGGGGCAGGGCGCTCGGTCCGGAGAGGCCGGAGATGCTCGTGAAGGAGCGGATCTGCGGCTGGGTGCCGGTGATCGCGGGGCCCCGGTCGCCGCGGCCGTAGATGGCGTCGAGCGTGGTCGCCAGGTCGCGCGCCTTGGTGTTCTCCGCGAAGTGGATGAACACGCGCTGGCCGCCGTAGATGTCGACGTCGATCTTCTCGAGCAGCCGGCGGATGGTCTCCATGTCCGATTTCCGGGCGTGGACGACCAGCGAGTTGGAGCGGCGCTCGGGCACGATCAGCGGCGTCTCGGCCGCGGCGGGGCCAAGCGGGCCCGTGCTCGGTGCTCCGGGCGCACCCGGCTGGCCGCCCGGCGGCGCGAGCGGCGGCAGCGGCGCGGCGCCGGGCTGTCCCTGCTGCGCAGCCTGCCGGGCGATGAACAGCTGCGTGAGCAGCTGGGCCACCTCGTTGGCGTCGGCGTGCTTGAGCGGGATGATCTGCAGCTCGTTGAGCGCGACCTCCACGTCCACCAGCTGCAGCATGTCGAGCAGCCGACGGATGTTGGCCACCGAGTCGGTCAGGATCAGCAGATTCGTCTCGCGGTGGGCGGTGATGGCGCCCTGCGCGGCCACGAACGGCCGCAGCAGGTTCACCGCATCCGCCGAGTTGATGTAGCGCAGGGGCACCACCTGCGTGATGACCTCGTCGGACGGCAGGCTCGCGGCGACCTCGCGGCCCACGACCGTCTTCACCGGCGTCTGCGCCACGCCCTCGCGGGGAATGATGCGGTAGAGGTTGCCCGAGCGCACCGCGGCCAGCCCGTTGACGTCCAGAATGGTGAGCAGCACGCCGAAGACCTCGTCGCTCGAGATCTTGCCGCTGGTCTGCACCGTGACCTTGCGCCCGCGCGCGCCCGGGGCCAGCACGTAGTTGAAGCCCACGATCTCGGCCGCGGCCTGGATCACCACCTCGACGTCGGCGTTGTCGAAGTTCAGCACGACCGACCGCGCGGGCGCCTTGGGCGTCGGCGGCGGGGCCGGCGCGGCCGCGGGCGGCGGCGCGCTCGGGGCGGGCGGCGGCGCCGGGGGCGGCGGGGCCGGCGGCGGAGTCGCCTCGGTCCGATCCGGGGCGGCCGGCCGGGGCTCGACGGGAGCCGGCGGCGGGACGGGAGCGGGCTCGGTCTGGACGTCGACCCGCGTGCCCGTGTTGGGACGCGCCGGTTGGGGCGGCGCTGACACGCAGCCGGTCAGCATGCCGGCGATGACCAGCCAGCACACGAGGTCCCGGCGAGGGATCATTGCGAGGTCCCCTGAGCGGCCGCGGGAAGTGCGCGGCGCAAGGTGCGAGCGCCGGACGGCGCCGGCACGGGCCCCCCGGTCGGCGGGGCGGGCGCCGGGGCCATCATCGGCTGCTGCGGCGCGGGCGGCTGGGGCGGGGCGCCCGCCGGCGTCGGCTCGGGCTTGGGCTTGTCCGGATCCTGCAAGAGGACCTCCATCCGTCCATCGGGCCGGGCGATGATCACGCGGTCTCCGTTGATCGACTGCACGCGTCCGCCCGCGACGGCGTCGCCGACGGCGTAGCCGTAGATGCGCTTGGCGTTCGGATCCTCGAGATAGGCGCGACTCCGCGGGCCATCCATCACGACGCCGTGAAGCAGCGGCTTGGGCGCCGAGGGGGCGCCGCCCGACGCGGCCAGGCCCTCCGCGCGAGTCGGGCTGAACAGGTTCTTGCTCACGATGACGAGATACGCACCGCTGCCGACGGGCGGCGCGGTCGGCGCCTCGGGGCCGGACGCGGTGGCCGATGGCGCGGGGCGCGCGGGTCCGGGCGGCGGCAGCCGCAGCGGCGTCAGCAGCTCGCGCGCCAGCGCGGCCGCGAACAGCGCGCTGACGAGCACGAGCACCGCGTTGAGGAGGAACAGGCGCCGGTTCACGGCCTAGTCCTCGTCCGTCGAGCCGACCGAGGAGCCGATCGGCGGGCCCGGCGCGGCGCCGCTGGTCGCTCCGGGTTTGGCGGCCCCGATGGACGCGGGCATGAGATAGCCGGCCACCACCAGGGTGGTCAGCAGCTCGCGCGGCTGGCCGACGGTGACGACCCGGATCTTGACGTCCTTCAGCGCGAGCAGGTGAGGCGAGCGCTCCAGCGCGGCCATCGCGGTCACCGTGTCGCGGATGCTGCCCATGAAGGCCAGCTCGATCGAGATCTCCTGCAGGCCCTGCTGGTCGGTGACGGGCAGCACGCGCTCGCTCCGGACCTCGACGCTGGCCACGCCGATGCCGTCCTTGACCAGCTGCTGCAGCTCGGAGGCGGCCAGCGGCGCCGTGGGCCCGCGGAGCAGCCGCCTCGACTCGGCCTGCAGCCGCTCGTTGACCCCGGCGATCTCGTCGGCGAGCTTCACCTTCTGCCCGATCTGCTGGCGGCGTCGCTCGAGCACCTCCTCGCGCATGGGCACGGTGGCCTCGGCGGTGCGCGAGCGGTTCATGAGCGGCTCGACGATCAGCAGGTAGCCGCCGATCACCAGCGCGACGGCGGCGCCGACGCCGACCACGAGCCGCTCGCGGGGGCTCAGCGTCGGCATCTCAGCGGTCCTTCCCCGCGGCCGGTGCCGCCGTTTCGATCGGCGGGCGCTCCCACGACGCCCGGATCCGGAACTGCTCCTTGTTCTGGGCCTTGGTGACCGGCGAGGTGAACTCGACCCGCTCGAGCCGGTCGGAGGCGTCGAGCAGCGGGATCAACGAGCTGGCCGCGTCGGACTGGCCGACCAGCTCGATACCCTGGCCGTCCATGGTGATGCCCTGCAGCCACGCCCCCGGCGGCAGCATCTCGGCCAGATCGCGCAGCGCGGGCAGCGCCGGGACGCGCCCGTCCTGCGCCGCCTGCAGGGCCGCGAGCACGCGGCGCTTGCGGGCCAGCTCGGTGGACATTCCCTCGACCGTCTTCACCTCCGGATCGAGCCGATGGATCTCCTGCGACAGCCGGTCGAGGTAGCGCTCCGTCTTCATCACGTGCGTCAGCGCCAGCGCGATTCCGAGGAGCCCGGTGATGACGATCAGCGCGGCGGTCGTCATCTGCTCGCGCGAGGCGGCCCACGGCCGGGCCTCGGCGGGGAGCAGGTTCAGGCTCGGATGCCGCGATCCCGCCGCGACGGCGAGGGCGAGCAGGCCGCCGTCCTGGTCGTCGGCCGGCAGCGCCTCGATCAGCGGGATCTTGGCCGCGGCGTACGGCGGCTCGGAGACCGGGGTGCGGAGCGCGGCGGCCAGCGCGGGCTCCAGCTCCGCGGCGTCGGGACCCGACAGCCAGACCGCCTGGCAGTCGCTCCAGTTGACGAGCGACAGGCTGCGGTGGATCTCGCGCGCCAGTCCCTCGACGTCCGAGGCCGCGACGTGACGGCTCATGAGCAGCCGACGGCCGTCGAGCAGCAAGAGATCGGCGCCCTCGCGATGGCGGTGCGCCCAGACCGCCTGCCCGGCCGGCAGCTCGCGGGCGAGCAGCGCGGGCAGCTCGTGGCAGGCGATGACCATGGTGGAGGCCCGGCGATGGGCGCCGGTCAGCAGGGCGAGCGGCCGCTCCACGGTGCGGCGCTCGACGGCGCCCACCAGCACGCGGTGCGGCTCGTCGGGTCCGCTGCCAAGCTCCACCCAGTCGAAGCGCACGCCTTCGGTCGGGAAGGGCACGTGCCGCTCGAGGTCGAAGCCGACCATCGCCCCGAGGTCGCTGCCCGCCGCGCGCGGCAGGTCGATCGCCTTCACCACCGCGAGCCGCCGATCGAGCCCGACGCGAATGCCGCGGCCGCTCACATCGCGGGCCCGCAGCTCCGCGGCCAGCGTGGCCGCGGGATCCTCCGCGTCCTCCACCACGAAGTGCTCCAGGCGATCGCGGCCGGTGATGGCCACCACGGTGGCGCGGCCGTTGTGCAGGAAGAGGCCGATGCGCGCCGGCATCATGACCCGGCTCCCGGGCGCCACGACAGCACCGTCACGTCCAGCACGCGGCCGGGACGGCCACGCCGCACCACCGCCACGAGCTGGCTGCGGCTGACGCCGCCGATGAGCCCCTCGGCCTCGATCCGGAAGATGGCGCTGCCGGTGGTGAAGCCGCGACCCGTGAATCGTGCCGGCACCGCCGCGTAGGGGGTCCGCACGCGGGTCCGCACGACCTCGTCGATCTCGGCGTCCGAGAGGCCGACCGCCTTGAGCACGGGCGCCGGCGCCGCGTTGAGGCTCACCGCGTTCAGGGCCACCGCGGTGACCAGGTCGCCCAGTCCCGGTCGGCCCCCGCTTCCGTAGTAGACCTCGGGCGTGACGCCGCGGATCTGCAGCAGCTCGGCCGCATCCTGGAGGTTGGCGTTGCGCGCCCGGTAGGGGACGGCCAGCTTCAGGTAGTAGTCGCTCTCGGCGCCGTGCACGCGATGCAGCTCGTTGCCGTCGCGCCAGTCCTGGATCGAGTCGCTGATGATGTCGCGCTGGGTGCGATCCACCTCGAGCGCGTCGAGCAGCCGGTTCATCCGCACCGGGTCACCCACGTTGACGTTCAGCCGTGCCGCCTCGTCGGTGATGCGATACGAGAACTCGCCGGCGCCCAGGGGCACTCGGGTGCGCGGCAGGGGGGGCACGCGCGTCGGGGTCGTCTGCCCGGGCAGGACGCGATAGAAGACGAGCTGTCCGCTCTCGTCGAGGGCGCCGATCTGCGACTGGCTCAGGATCTCGCGGATCCCCTGCTGGACGCCGGCCTCGGCCAGATGCCGGGCGAGGACCGTGTCGCGATAGGCGCGCACCATGGACGCCTCGAGCCGGGCCGAGTAGGCGAACTCGGTGACCACCAGCGCCAGCAGCGCGAGCACCAGCATGACCACGATCAGGGCGACGCCGCGCTCGCCGTTCATGGCCCGCTCGCCGGGATGGGCACGGTGATGGTCTGCGAGGTGCTTCGCGAGCCCACGGTGCTGACCAGGGTGATCTCCACCGCGCGGGGCAGCGAGTCCTCCCGCGTCAGGTCCCATACGTCTTCCCAGGAGTCCGCCTCCTGCCCCAGGTAGCGAAACCGCAGCCCGCTGGTGTGGGCGTCCACCAGCAGCGGCTCCACGCGGTCGAGGGGAACCGGGCTCGGCAGGATCTGCTGGCGCAGCGTCAGGCCCGCCGGGTCGGCGGCCAGGCTGACGACGCTGAACGCGGCGGGCGCCGCGGTCGGGAGCGGCGGCGAGAGCGTGGCGAAGGTGATCCGATCCGGGTGGCCCTCGAAGAGCAGGCGAGGCTCCTCGGCGTCGCCCGGGGTGACGCGGTACGGGAACGCGCCGGCCAGCGCGCCCTCGAGGAGGACGACCAAGCTGCGGTCGCGATCGAGCCTCGCGGTGCGCTCCTCGCCGCGCTGCCACGCGGTCAACCCGATGCGCAGACCGCCCGACACGATGACCATGAGGACGGCCACGATGCTGAGCGCCAGCATCAGCTCGAGCAGGGTGAAGCCGCGCGGGCGCGTGCTCATTGACCCGGATTCCCCGGCACCGCGCGCAGGCTCGCGACCTCGAGGGTGCGGCTGCCCCATCGCACCGCCACCGACAGGGCGAAGAGGTTGGGCTTGGGACCCGCTCCCGGCGTCAGCTCCTCGGGCAGCGGCACCAGGCTCACCCGGCGCTCCCACCGGAAGGCGCCCTCCTGGCCCGACTCGATGCCCTCGCGCGGCACGTCCACCGCGCGGACCACGCGGTCCGCGACCAGGACCGCCTGCTGGTAGTCGTCGGAGAGCCGAAGCAGGCGCAGGCCCTGCGACGACAGCTGCATGAGCGTGACGATGGCGATGGCCAGGATGGTCAGGGCCACCAGGACCTCGAGGAGCGTGAAGCCCCGGCTCACCGGGCCACTCGCTGGGTGGTCACGCGGCCGGTCAGGAGGTCGACCGTGACCACGAACAGCCGTGGACCCGTCGTCTCCACCAGGACCCGCGCGCCGCTCGACATGCCCTGCGGCTGGAACACGATCGCCGACGGGGTCGTCGCGCTCTCCACGCGCAGCGCCGCCGCGAACGCGCGACGGGCCGGGGGCGTGTCCTCGCCCTCGCGCGCGGCGCGTCGCAGCAGGAGCGCGTGGGCGTCCCGGTCCACGCGCACCTCGACGGTCTGCCGGCTCGTGACCGCCTGCTCTCGCGCCCCGCGCAGGAAGGCGGCAACGGAGGCGACCTGGGCCCGCGCCGCCACGTCCTCGGCGGTCCGCCCGACCGCGGGCGCGACCAGGGCGGTGGCGATCGCGAGCACGGCCAGGACCACGACCAGCTCCATCAGCGTGTAGCCCGCGCGCGACCCGGTCATCGGGCCTCCCACGAGGTCACGTCGCGGTTCTCGCCGTCGCCGCCGGGAGTGGCGTCGGCGCCCAGAGTCCAGATGTCGTAGTCGCTGTGATCCCCCGGACAGCACTTGTATTGGTACGGGCGTCCCCACGGATCGAGCGGCACCACCGGCTTCTTGAGATACGGCCCGCTCCAGTTTGCCACGTTTGGATTTTGGACAAGGGCCTGCAGTCCGACCGTCGCGGGCGGATAGCTGCCGATGTCCAGCCGGTACTGGTCCAGCGCGGCGCCGAACAGCTCGATCTGCGCCCGGGCCGCCGCCTGCTTGCTCTGGCCCACGCGGCCGAACAGGCGGGGGCCCACCAGTCCCGCGATGAGCCCCAGGATGATGATGACGACCAGGAGCTCGATGAGCGAGAAGCCGCGCTGATCCCGCAGGAACCGGCTCGTCGGCGCGCGTCTCACAGCGGCACATCCGTGACGGAGAGGATGGCCATCAGCATGGCGACGACGATGAAGCCGACCACCACGCCCATCACCAGGATGATGCACGGCTCGGCGAGCGCGATGAGCCGCTTGACGAGCTTGCGGGTGTCCGCCTCGAGCTCGGTGGCCACGCGCAGGAGCATCTCCTCGAGGCGGCCCGTCTCCTCGCCCACGCGCACCATGTGGATGGCCAGCGCCGGGAACGCGCCGGAGTCGGTCATCGGCTGGGCGAGGCCGGCCCCGCGCCGCACGCCGTCCGCGAGCCGGTCGACCGCCCCCACGAGCACCTGGTTGGCCATCATCTCCTTCACCACGGTGAGGGCCGGGATCATGCCGATCCCGCTCCGGAGCAGCGTGCCGAGGATCCGGGTGAAGCGGGCGACCTCGGTCTTCACGATGACCTCGCCCGCGAGCGGCAGCCGCAGGAGCAGGCGATCGGCGGTGAGGCGCCCGCGGGGGGTGGCCAGCACCATGCGAGCCCCCAGGAGGACGGCCAGCACCCCGCCGAGGAACGCCCACCAGTAGTGCTGGAGCGCCGCGCTCACCTCGAGCAGGACGAGGGTCGGCCAGGGAATGCTCGCGCCGAGGTCGTTGAAGATGGCGGCGAAGCGCGGGATCACGAAGGTCATCAGGAACACGACCGCGGCCGAGCCCACGCCGACGAGCATCGTGGGGTAGATCAGGGCCGACACGAGCGCGTCGCGGAACTCCTGCGACTCGGCGAGGAACTCGGCGAGACGGCGGAGCGTCGTCTCGAGCACGCCGCCCTTCTCGCCGGCCCGCACCATGTTGATGTACAGGCGCGAGAAGGGGCGCGGGTGGTGCTTGCCGAGCGCGTCCGCGAGCGAGCTACCGCCCCGCACCGTGCGCAGCACGTCGGCCATGATCGAGCGCAGCCGCGCGGTCGGGGCCAGCTCGGCCTGGATGGCCAGCGCGCGGTCCAGGGGCAGGCCCGCCTCCAGCAGGGTGGCGAGCTGCTGGGTGAGCGACACCAGGTCTCGCCCGGCCACGCGGCGGCCGCCGATGTCGGGCCAGAGGCGACGCTGCTCGCGCTGCGCCGCGATCTTGATGGGGAAGTAGTCGTCGCGCTGCAGGCGCTCGACCACCGCCCGCACGTCGGGCGCCTCCATCACCCCGTCCACGGTCTGGCCTCGCTGATCGGCCGCGCGGTAGGCGAAGACGGCCACGCTACGTGTCCTCCTGGGTCACGCGCAGGATCTCGTCCACCGTGGTGAGGCCCGCGCACGCCTTGGCCCACGCGTCCTCGCGCAGCGTGAGCATGCCGTGCTCCACCGCGTGACGGCGGATCTCGCCGGCGGGCGCCCGCCGCACGATGAGACTGCGGGTCTCGTCGTTGATCCGGAACAGCTCGTAGATTCCGATGCGCCCGCGGTAGCCGGTGCCCCGGCAATCGTCGCAGCCCTTGCCGCGGAAGAGCTCGACGCCGGCGATGTCGGCGATCCCGATGGCCAGCAGCTCGGCCCCGTCCGGATGATCGGGCGCGCGACACGCCGGGCAGACGCGTCGCACGAGCCGCTGGGCGAGCACGCCGCTCAGCACCGAGGACACCAGGTAGGGCTCGCAGCCCAGATCTTGCAGTCGGGTCACCGCGCCGGGCGCGTCGTTGGTGTGGAGGGTGGAGAAGACGAGGTGACCGGTGAG
>DATFYA010000003.1 GCA_035315345.1 Candidatus Methylomirabilota bacterium | reverse complement strand
TGCTCCACCACCACCCGGCGGTCTCGCACCACCAGGCGCAGCTCGGCCAGCGGGGTGCGCACGCCGGGCGCGATGCGGCGTGCGCCGTCCAGCGCGGCGCGCACCTGGCGCACGCTCGCCCCGCTCTCCAGCAGGTTCGCGGCGGCCCGCACCGAGACCAGCTCGCGGAAGCGGATGCCGCCCGGATCGTCGCGGAGCAGCCCGAGCCGGCGAAGCTGCGACCTGCGCTTGGGAGACAGCCGGAGGAGCCGCGTGAGCTCCCGGAGGGTGAAGACCCGCTCGAGTGCAGGGCTAGTGCTTGAAATGGCGAATCCCGCACACCACCATGGCCAGGCCCTGCTCGTCGGCCGCCGCCACGACCTCCTGGTCGCGGAGCGAGCCGCCCGGATGGATCACCGCGGTGGCACCCGCCTTGGCCACCACGTCGAGCCCGTCGCGGAATGGGAAGAACGCGTCGGAGGCGCACACCGAGCCCTTCGTCTCGAGCCCCAGCTCGCGCGCCCGCAGCACCGCGATGCGCGCCGAGTCCACCCGGTTCATCTGTCCGGCGCCCACGCCCACCACCTGCTCGGGGGTGGCCAGCACGATGGCATTGGACTTGGCGTGCTTGGCCACGCGCCAGGCGAAGCGCAGCCCGCGCAGCTCGGTCTCGGTGGGCGGCCGTCGCGACACGACCTTGAGCGTGCCCGGATCGAGATCGGTGAGATCGGCCTGCTGGAGCAGCACGCCGCCCCAGACGCTCCGCATCTCCTGCGCCTGCGCGGGATAGTCGGCCCGCGCGCACGGCAGCTGGAACACGCGACACTTTTTCTTGGTGCGCCGGATCTCCTCGAGCGCGTCCGGCTCGTAGCCCGGGGCGAAGAGGATCTCGAGCAGGATGCCCGACAGCTCCTTCACCACCTCGAGGTCCACCGTGCGGTTGACGCCCACGATGCCGCCGTAGATCGAGACCGGATCGCAGGCCTTGGCCCGACGCATCGCCTCGCCCGCGTTCTGCCCGAGGGCCACCCCGCAGGGGTTCGTGTGCTTGATCACCACCGCGGCGGGGTCGTCGAACTCGAGCAGCAACCCGAGCGCGGCCGACCAGTCGAGCAGGTTGTTGTAGGACAGCTCGGGGCCGTGCCGCTGGCTGGCCGCGCTGAGTCCGAGCGGCGCCGAGGGCCGGTAGAACGCGGCGGCCTGGTGCGGGTTCTCGCCGTAGCGCAGCGTCTGCACCAGCGTGCCCTCCACGGTCAGGCGCTCCGGGAAGCCGCCCGCCGCCGCGGCCGGGCGTCCGGTGGCGCCGGGCTCGCGCAGGTACGCGGCAATCGCCGCGTCGTACTGCGCGGTGCGCCGGAAGGCCTCGAAGGCGAGCCGGAAGCGGGTGGCATCGGAGAGCCCATCGCCGGACGTCCGCAGCTCGTCGAGCACCGGCCCGTACTGGCCGGGGTCGGTCACCACCGCGACGTGCGCGTGGTTCTTGGCCGCGCCTCGGATCATGCTGGGGCCGCCGATGTCGATGTTCTCGATGGCCTCGTCGAGCATCACGCCGGGCGTAGCCACCGTCTTCTCGAACGGGTAGAGCGTCACCGCGACCAGATCGATCGGCC
The DNA here is from genome assembly GCA_035315345.1 of Candidatus Methylomirabilota bacterium. Classification (NCBI taxonomy): domain Bacteria; phylum Methylomirabilota (SeqCode); species Candidatus Methylomirabilota bacterium. Next base: position 70,758 of record DATFYA010000003.1, on the reverse strand, counting down.
GGATCCCGTGCCGCTCGAGCGCGGCCGCGTGCTCGGGCAGGTCGCGGCGGGCCAGGATGCCGCCGTGCACGGCCGGGTGCAGCGTCTTCACGCGCCCGTCGAGCATCTCGGGAAAGCCGGTGACCTCGGCCACGTCGACGACCGGCACGCCGGAGTCGCGGAGCAGCCGGGCGGTCCCGCCGGTGGACAGGATCTCGGCACCCAGCGCGTGCAGACCGCGCGCGAAGTCGACGACGCCCGTCTTGTCGTGGACGCTGATGAGGGCACGGCGCACTCGGCTCATGAGCTCTCCCTGATGTGGACCTGCCGCCCGCGGATCTCGAGGCGGCCCTCCGCGAAGAGGCGCACCGCCTCCGGATAGAGCCGGTGCTCCTCCGCGAGGATCCGCTCGGACAGGGTCGTCTCGGTGTCGTCGGGCCGCACCGGCACCGCGGCCTGCAGCACGATCGGTCCGGTGTCCGTCCCCTCGTCGACGAAGTGCACGGTGGCCCCCGCGACCTTCACCCCGTGCCCGAGCGCCTGCCGATGCGGGTGCAGCCCGGGGAACGCGGGCAGCAGCGACGGATGGATGTTCAGCAGGCGTCCGCGGAAGTGGTCGACGAACGCGGCGGTGAGCAGGCGCATGTAGCCGGCCAGACACACCAGGCCCACGCGGCGCTCCTCGAGCGCGGCGATCACTGCCTTCTCGTGGGCCTCGCGCGAGGGCTGCTGCTTGCCGTCCAGCACCACCGCGTCGACGCGGTGCGCGCGGGCGATGTCGAGCACCGGCGCGCCCGGCCGGTCGCAGATCAGCACCACGATCGCGGCGGGGATGCGGCCGGCCGCTGCGGCCTCGGCGAGCGCCCGGAAGTTGGATCCGCGGCCCGAGGCCAGGACACCCACCCGCAGCCGCTCAGACATAATCCACCCCGGGCTCCCCGGCCACGACCTCCCCGATCTCGAAGCATCGCTCGCCCGCGGTCTGCAGCCGCTCGATGACCGTCGCGATATCGGCGGGCGAGACGATCAGCACGAAGCCCACCCCCATGTTGAACGTCCGGCGCATCTCGGCGTCGTCCACCGCGGCGGCCCGCTGGATCGCCGGGAAGATCGGCGGCACCGTCCAGGCGGCCGGATCGATGCGCGCGCGCCGCCCCGACGGAAGCACGCGCGGCAGGTTCTCGCTGATGCCGCCGCCCGTGACGTGGGCCATCGCCTTCACCGTCACCTCCCGCAGCACCCCCAGCACCGGCTTCACGTAGATGCGGGTGGGCTCGAGCAGCTCCTCGACCACGCTCCGGCCGGTGCCCGGGATGGGATCGCCCAGCTTGAGCCCCATGCGGACGAAGACGGCCTCGCGCGCGAGCGTGTAGCCGTTGGAGTGCAGGCCCGAGGAGGCGAGGCCCAGCACCCGGTCGCCGACCGCGACGTGCTGGCCGGTCACGAGCGCGCTTCGCTCGGCCACGCCCACCGCGAAGCCGGCCAGGTCGTATTCCCCCGGAGCGTAGAACGAGCCCATCTCGGCGGTCTCGCCGCCCACCAGCGCGCACCCGGCCTGCCGGCAGCCCGCGGCGATCCCGGCCACGATGGCCTCGATGCGCTCGGGGTCGACGCGGTTCACCGCGAGATAGTCGAGGAAGAAGAGCGGCTCGGCTCCGTGGACGAGGACATCGTTGACGCCCATCGCGACCAGGTCGATGCCGACGGTGTCGTGGCGATCCGCCATGATCGCGATGCGCAGCTTGGTGCCGACGCCGTCGGTGGAGGAGACGAGCACCGGGTCTCGGTAGCCCTCGGGCACGCGGCAGAAGGCGGCAAAGGCCCCGATGCCGCCCAGCACTTCCGGCCGGTGCGTGGACGCCGCGAGCGGCGCGATGCGGCGGACCGCGAGGTCGCCGGCCTGGATGTCCACGCCGGCCGCCCGATACGTCAGCGGATCCATACTCCCTACGGTTCGAACAGCCTGAGCTGCGCCAACTCCTCGGACTCGAAGCCGACCTGGTACTGGCCGGTGAAGCACGCGTGACAGAAATGATGCGGATCGGACCCGGTGGCCTTGAGCATCCCTTCGAGCGACAGGTAGCCGAGGGAGTCCGCGCCGAGGTAGCGCTGGATCTCCTCGACCTTGTGGCTCGCCCCGATCAGCTCGCGACGCGTGGGCGTGTCGATGCCGTAGTAGCAGGGCCACTGGATCGGCGGCGACGAGATGCGCACGTGCACCTCGCGCGCCCCCGCGGCGCGGATCATCTTGACGATCTTCCGGCTGGTGGTGCCGCGCACGATGGAATCGTCGATGACCACCACCCGCTTGCCGTCCAGCACCTCGCGGTTCGGGTTGAGCTTCACCTTCACCCCGAAGTGACGGATGCCCTGCTGCGGCTCGATGAAGGTGCGGCCCACGTAGTGATTGCGGACGAGCCCCACGTCGTAGGGCAGGCCGGACTCCTCCGAGAAGCCCAGGGCCGCCCCCACGCCGGAGTCCGGCACCGCGATGACCAGATCGGCGGCCACCGGATACTCGCGGGCCAGCTGGTGGCCGAGCGCCTTGCGGACCGCGTGCACGTTGCGCCCCCACAGCACCGAATCGGGGCGGGCGAAGTAGACGTACTCGAAGACGCACTGCAGACGCTCGGCCGGGCGGAAGGGCTTGACCGAGGTGACGCCGCGCTCGTCGATGACCACGATCTCCCCGGGCTCGACGTCGCGCTCGACCTTGGCCTCCATCAGGTCGAGGGCGCAGGTCTCCGAGGCGAGGACCAGCGCGTCGTCGAGACGGCCCAGGGTGAGCGGGCGGAAGCCGGAGGGGTCGCGCACCCCGATCACCGAGTCGGGGGTGAGCAGCAGCAGCGTGTAGGCGCCGCGCACGCGGGTCAGCGCGCGCGCGAGCTGGTCGACGAGGGTCGCGCCCTCGGAGCGGGCCAGCAGATGGAGGATGACCTCGGTGTCGGAGGACGACTGGAAGACGGCGCCGTCCTTCTCCAGCTCCTCGCGCAACGCCTCGGCGTTGACCAGGTTGCCGTTGTGGGCCACGGCCACCGGCCCGTGGGCGGTGGTGCCGGTGATGGGCTGGGCGTTGCGGAGGTTCGAGCTGCCCGCGGTGGAATAGCGGACGTGCCCGACGGCGCGGTGGCCGGGCAGCCGCTTCAGGCGGTCGCGGCTGAACACGTCGGCGACCCAGCCCATCGCCTTCTCGACCTGGAAGTGCTCGCCGTCGGTGGACGCGATGCCGGCGGATTCCTGGCCCCGGTGCTGCAGGGCGTAGAGCCCGAGGTACACGACGTTGGCGGCCTCGGCGTGGTTCCAGATGCCGAACAGCCCGCACTCGTCGTGGAACTTGTCGTCGTCCAGCTCGATGGGTGTCGCCTCAGCTGACATGTCGCTCAAAGCCACCCCTCCACGCGCCCGAGATCCGATCCAGCTCCAGGTCCACCAGGCTTCCCTCGTCGTTCCAGATCCGGAGCCGATCCCCCCCGACCCGTCCGATGAAGCGCCACGTCACCCGGAACTCCTTCATCAGCTGCTCGAAGTGCTGCGCCCGAGCCACCTTGACCGAGACCAGCACCCGCGACGGTCCTTCACCGAACAGGATCAGATCGGCGGGGCCGCGGGCCGGACCGAGCGCCACCTCCGCGCCCAGCCGGCGCGGCCCGGTCACGCACGCCTCGACCAGCGTCACCGCCAGGCCGCCCTCCGCGCAATCGTGCGCGGAGCCCAGCAGCCTGGCTCCGATGGCCGCCCGGCAGGCCTCCTGCACCGCCCGCTCGACCGCGAGATCCAGCGGCGCCAGCCGGCCGGCCACCCGACGATGGCGCGCCCACAGCCACTCGGAGCCGCCCAGGCTGACCGTGTCCGGTCCGAGCAGCGCGATCCGGTCCCCCTCCTCGGCGAACCACTGCGTGCAGCGCGCCTCCACGTCGTCGAGAATCCCGGCCATGCCGACAACCGGCGTGGGAAGCACCGCCTGACCCAGGGTCTCATTGTAGAAGGAGACGTTGCCGCCGACCACGGGGATTTCGAGGGCGCGACAGGCCTCGCTGATGCCCGCCACCGCCTCCTTGAACTGCCAGAGGATCTCGGGCCGCTCGGGCGAGCCGAAGTTCAGGCAGTCCGTGAGCCCGAGCGGCCGCGCTCCGCTCACCGACAGGTTGCGTGCGGCCTCGGCCACCGCCATCGCGGCGCCCGCGCGCGGATCGAGGTACACGAAACGCGCGTTGCAGTCGGTGGTCACCGCGACGCCGGTGCGAGTGCCCTTGATGCGCAGCACCCCCGCGTCGGACCCCGGCAGCACCAGCGAGTTGATGCCGACCTGCTGATCGTACTGGCGGTACACCCACTCCTTGGAGGCGATCCCCGGCGAGGCCAGCAGGTCGAGCAGCGTCGCGGACGCGTCCGTGCCCGTCGCCACGGACAGCGGATCGAAGCCGGCGAGGGCGTCCTGCCACTCGGGCCGCGCGGTGGGCTTCTCGTACACCGGGGCCTCGTCGGCCAGGGCCTTCACCGGCACCTCGGCCACCACCGCGCCGTGGAAGCGCACGCGCAACAGGCCGTCGTCGGTGACGGTGCCGATGTCGACGGCGTCCAGCTCCCACTTGGCGAAGGTGCGGCGCACGTCGTCCTCGCGGCCGCGCGCGGCCACCAGCAGCATGCGCTCCTGCGACTCCGACAGCATGATCTCGTACGGCGTCATCCCGGTCTCGCGCTGGGGCACCCGCGAGGCCTCGATCTCCATGCCCATGCCGGCGCGCGCCGGCATCTCCGAGCAGGCGCACGCCAGCCCGGCCGCGCCCATGTCCTGGATGCCCACGATGGCGCCGGTGGCCATGGCCTCGAGGCAGGCCTCGAGGAGCAGCTTCTCGGTGAACGGATCGCCGACCTGCACGGTGGGACGCCGCTCCTCCGCAGTCTCGTCGAACGTGGACGAGGCCATGGTGGCGCCGTGGATGCCGTCGCGTCCGGTCTTGGCGCCCACGTAGAAGACCGGGTTGCCGACCCCTTCGGCGCGCGCCCGGAAGATCCCGCGCTTGGACACGAGCCCCACCGCCATCGCGTTGACCAGCGGGTTGCCCGCGTACTCCGGGGCGAACCCGACCTCGCCGCCCAGGTTCGGCACCCCGAAGCAGTTGCCGTACCACCCGATGCCCGAGACCACGCCCTCGATCAGACGGCGCGTGCGCGGGTCGGCCGGGTCGCCGAAGCGCAGCGAGTCGAGCACCGCGATGGGCCGCGCGCCCATCGTGAAGATGTCGCGCAAGATGCCGCCCACCCCGGTGGCCGCGCCCTGGAAGGGCTCGATGAAGGAGGGATGATTGTGGCTCTCGATCTTGAAGGTGAGCGCCAGATCTCCGCCCAGATCCACGATGCCCGCGTTCTCCCCGGGCCCCTGCAGGACGTGGGCCGCCCGGGTGGGGAGCGAGCGGAGGAAGACCCGGGAGTGCTTGTAGGCGCAATGCTCGGACCACAGCGCGGAGAAGAGACCGAGCTCGGTGAAGGTGGGCTCCCGGCTGAGGCGCCGGATGATGCGATCGTACTCTTCGGCCGTGAGGCCGTGGCTCTGGGCCAGCTCCAGCGTGACCTTAGGGTCGCCCGCGGTCACCCCGCCCCCACTGGGTTGTCACGTGGCCTACCGCTTCAGGAACGAGCCGTCTTCGACGAGGGTGCCGAGAATCGAGTTGAAGATCAGGGTGCCGTCGGTACCGCCCACCGCCGCCTCCGCGGCCCGCTCGGGATGCGGCATCAGGCCGAGGACGGTGCCCTCGTCGTTGATGACGCCCGCGATGTTGTCGAGGGAGCCGTTCGGATTGGCCTCCTTGACCACGCGGCCGTGCTCGGTGCAATAGCGGAACACGATCTGGTTCTTCGCGCGCAGCCGCCGCAGGGTGTCCGCGTCGGCGTGGTACTTACCCTCGCCGTGCGAGATCGGCATCTTCAGCACCTGCCCCGGGCGCATCGCCCGGGTGAACGCGGTGTCCGCGTTCTCGACCAGCAGGTACGTCGACTGGCAGCGGTACTGCAGGCACTCGTTGCGCATCAGCGCGCCGGGCAGCAGCCCGGCCTCGCAGAGGATCTGAAATCCGTTGCAGGATCCGAGGACGAGACCGCCGCGCGCGGTGAACTCGGGCAGCGCCTCCACGACGGGCGACCGGCCGGCCACCGCCCCCGCCCGCAGGTAGTCGCCGTAGGAGAAGCCGCCGGGGAGGATCAGGCAGTCGAAGTCGGCGAGGTTGGCATCCCGATGCCAGACGTAGCGCACGGGCTGGTGGAGCACTTCGCTGATGACGTAGTGAAAATCGCAGTCACTCCAGGTGCCAGGGAAGATCACCACGCCGAAGTTCATGGGACCGTGTGTTCCTCCTTTAGTCACTACCCCGTCACTCTAACCTGCACTTCACGATCTGACAAGGGCACAGCGCTGGAGAGCTCAAATGCGGAAGACCTTAAAGGCTCTTTCAAATGCGCTCGGCTCGCCTTCGGCTGCACCTCGCCCTGCTTTACGGCTGCGCCTCGCCAATCTCGACCGTGAAGTCCTCGATGATCGGGTTGCAGAGCAGGCGCGCGCACATCTCGTCCACGCGGCGGCGCGCCTCCTCGGGACCGAGGCCGTTCAGCTCCACGTCCACGACCTTGCCGACGCGCACGTCTTGCACCTCGTGGAAGCCCAGACCGGCGAGCGCCCGCTTCACGGTGGCGCCCTGCGCGTCCAGGATCGACGGCTTGAGCCGCACCAGGACCCGCGCCTTCACGCGAGCCCCACGCGACGGTAGATGGCCGGCACGTTGCGGAGGTACCAGGCCGGATCGAAGCACTCGGACAGCTCGGCCGCGGTCAGGTGCGCCCCGATCTCCCGGTCGGCGGCGAGGAGGTCGTGGAACGCGGTGCGCTCCCGCCACGCGGTCATCGCGTTGCGCTGCACCATCTCGTAGGCCTTCTGCCGGGGCAGCCCTCTGTCGGTCAGCTTGAGGAGCACGCGCTGGGAGAACAGGAGGCCGAAGCTCCGGTCCATGTTCTCCCGCATGCGCTCCGGGTACACCTGCAGGCCGTCCAGGATCCGCGTCATCTGGTGGAGCATGTAGTCCACGAGGCAGGTGGAGTCGGGCAGGATCACCCGCTCCACCGACGAGTGGCTGATGTCGCGCTCGTGCCAGAGCGCCACGTTCTCGACCGCGGCGAGCGCGTTGGTGCGGACCAGCCGGGCCAGGCCGCACACCTGCTCGCACGAGACCGGGTTGCGCTTGTGCGGCATCGCGCTCGAGCCCTTCTGGCCGGCGGTGAACGGCTCCTCCGCCTCCAGGACCTCGGTGCGCTGGAGCGAGCGAATCTCGGTGGCCACCTTCTCGAGCGAGGCCCCGATGATCGCCAGGGTGGCCGAGAACTCGGCGTGCCGATCGCGCTGCACGATCTGGTTCGAGATGGGGTCCGCCTCCAGGCCGAGCAGCCGGCAGGCCTCCTCCTCGACGTCGGGGTCCACGTGGGCGAAGGTCCCCACCGCCCCGGACAGCTTGCCCACCCGCACCGCCTCGCGGGCCCGCCTCAGCCGTTCGATGTTGCGGCCGGCCTCGCTGTACCAGAGCGCGGCCTTGAGCCCGAACACCATGGGCTCGGCGTGGATGCCGTGCGTGCGGCCGACGCAGAGCGTCTCTCGATGCGCCAGCGCCAGCGTCCGCACCGCGCCGCGATACTGCTCGAGCCCGGCCAGCAGCAGGTCGGAGGCCTGCTGAAGCTGCAGCGCCAGCGCGGTGTCGACCACGTCCGAGGAGGTGAGCCCCATGTGGACGTAGCGCGAGTCGGCCCCCAGCGCCTCCTCCAGGTTCGTCAGGAACGCGATGACGTCGTGGCGGGTGGTGGCCTCGATCTCGTCGATCCGCGCGGCCTGCACCCGCGCCCGGGCCTTGATCCGCCCCAGCGCGTCCACCGGGATGAGCCCGCGGCGCGCGTAGACCTCGCACACCGCCAGCTCCACCTGCAGCCACGCCTCGTATTTCGCGTCCGCCGTCCAGATCCTCGCCATCTCGGGCCGCGCGTAGCGGGAGATCATGGCGCGCCTCGCTAGGAGCGGAACAGCCCCCGGGGAAAGTGCCGGCGGTTGACCGCCCCGAGGGTCATGAGCGACAGCTGCTCCTCGTCGAGCACGCGGTGGATCAAGGCGTCGACGTCCTCCATCCGCACCGCATCGATGGCGCCCAGCATCTCGTCCATGGTCATGAACGAGCCGAAGCGCATCTCGTGCCGAGCCAGGCGATTCATCCGAGACGACGTGGACTCGAGCGAGATCATGAGGCTGCCCTTGAGGTGGTCCTTGGAGCGGCGCAGCTCGTCCGCGGTGACCCCGTCCTTCTTCAGCGAGCGGATCTCCTTCATCAGCGCGTTCATCACCTTGCCGAAATTCGCCGGGTCCGTCCCCGCGTACACGTAGAAGAGGCCGACGTCCCGGTAGGCCTGCTGGCCGGAGTGCACCGAGTACACCAGGGCCTGGCGCTCGCGTACCTCCTGGAAGAGGCGCGAGGACATGCTGCCCCCCACGATGTCGTTCAGCAGGTAGAGGGCGTAGCGCTCCGGGGCCAGGTCCGCGACCCCCGGGAGGCCGACCAGCAGGTGGACCTGCTCGAGGCTCTTCCGCACGGTGTGCACGCCCGGGCGGATCACCGGCGGCGCAACGCGGTGCGGCTCGGTCGGCTCACCCCAACCGTCGAAGCCGGCCGCGAAGAGGTCGGCCACCTGCTCGTGCTCCGCGTTGCCGGCGACCGCGACCACGATCCGGCCGGGGGTGTACTCGCGCTGGAAGTAGCGGAGCACGGTGTCGCGATCGAACTGCTTGACCACGTCCCAGCGGCCCAGGATCGGACGCCCGAGCGGATGGTCGGCCCAGATCTGCTCCGCGAAGAGATCGTGGATGAGGTCGTCGGGAGTGTCCTCGACCATCTTGATCTCTTGGAGCACCACCGCCTTCTCCTTCTCGATATCCGCCGCCGCGAACAGCGGGTGGCGCAGGATATCGGTGAGCAGCCCGACGGCGAGGGGCAGGTGCTCGTCGAGCACGCTCACGTAGAAGCAGGTGTGCTCCTTGGCGGTGAACGCGTCCATCTGGCCGCCCACCGAGTCGATCGCCCGGGCGATGTCCTCGGCGGAGCGGGACGCGGTGCCCTTGAAGACCAGGTGCTCGATCAGGTGGGAGATGCCGCCCAGCGGCTCCGGCTCCATGCGGGAGCCGGTCTCCACCCAGATGCCGACCGCCACCGAGCGCACATGCGGCATCGTCTCCGTGACGACACGAATGCCGTTGGGCAGCGCGCTCTTGCGATGGGGCACTAGGCAGAGCCCCCCGCCGGGGCGGGCGCGATCTTGAGCTTCTCCTGCTCGGTGACCGCGGGCTGGTCTCGATGGGCCGCCTTGCGGGACAGGCGCATCTTGCCGTTGCCGTCGATCTCGATGACTTTCACCGCCACGATGTCGCCCTCGGAGAGCACGTCACCCACCGAGCGGATACGATTCTCGGCGATCTGCGAGATGTGCAGCAGACCCTCGCTCCCCGGGATGATCTCCACGAAGGCGCCGAACTCCTTGATGCTCTTGACCTTGCCGACGTAGATGCGGTCGAGCTCGGCCTCGCGGCAGATGTCCTGGATGATGCCGATGGCCATCTGGGCCGACTCGCTGCTCGGGGAGAACACGGTGACCTTGCCGTCGTCCTCCACGTCGATCTTGGCTCCCGTCTTCTCCTGGATGCCGCGGATGACCTTGCCGCCGGGGCCGATGATCTCGCGGATCTTCTCCGGGCGGATCTTGATGGTGAGGAAGCGCGGCGCGTGCGGGGACAGCTCGGGCCGGGGCCCCTTGATGATCTCCGCCATCTTGCCCAGCACGTGCAGCCGGGCCTCGCGCGCCTGGGCCAGAGCCTGGCGCATGATGTCGACCGACACGCCACCGATCTTGATGTCCATCTGCAGCGCGGTGATGCCCTTCTCGGTCCCCGCGACCTTGAAGTCCATGTCGCCGTAGTGGTCCTCGGTGCCCATGATGTCGGTCAGGATGCCGACCTTGTCGCCTTCCTTGACCAGGCCCATGGCGATGCCCGCCACCGGAGCCTTCAGCGGAGCGCCCGCGTCCATGAGCGCCATGGAGGCGCCGCAGACGGTGGCCATCGAGGACGAGCCGTTGGATTCGAGGATCTCCGACACCACGCGGATCGTGTAGGGGAACTCCTCGCGGGTGGGCAGCACCGCCTCCACGGCCCGATGAGCCAGCGCGCCGTGGCCGACCTCGCGCCGGCCGGGAGTGCCGAAGCGCTTGACCTCGCCGGTCGAGAACGACGGGAAGTTGTAGTGCAGCATGAACCGGCGATACATATTCCCTTCGAACGACTCGATTTTCTGTTCGTCGTCCTTGGTGCCGAGGGTGGCGATCACCAGGGCCTGCGTCTCCCCGCGGGTGAACAGCGCGGAGCCGTGCGCGCGCGGCAGGTACTCCACCTCGCCCCAGATCGGCCGGACCTCCTTGACGCTGCGGCCGTCCACCCGGATGCCCTTCTCGACGATGAGCCGGCGGACCTCGGTCTTCTCGACTTTCTCGAAGTAGTCCCGGACCTTCGGCTTCAGGGCCTCGTCCCCGCCCCCGACCGCGGCGAAGACCTCTTCGAAGATGGCCTCGAGGGCCTGGGCCCGCGCCTGCTTCTCGTGCACGGAGAGCGCCTGCGAGACCTTGGCCGAGGCCAGCTCGCGCACGCGCGACTCCAGCGCGGGATCGGCCCCCTGGGGCTCGAACGCCCACCGGGGCTTCGCGGCCTTGGCCAGGAGGTCTTTCTGCATCCGGGTGATGGCGCGGCACTGCTCCTGGCCGAAGGCGAGCGCCTCCAGCATCCGCTCCTCGCTGATCTCCTTGCCGCCGGATTCCACCATGAGGATCGCGTCCTCGGTGCCCGCGATGACCAGCTCGAGCGGCGAATCCGCGACCTGCTTGTAGCTCGGGTTGGCCACCAGCTTGCCGTCCACGAGCGCCACCCGGACCGCGCCGACGGGGCCGCTGAACGGGATCCCGGAGAGCGCGACCGCGGCGGACGAGCCGATCATCGCGAGGATGTCCGGATCGTTCTCGCTGTCGGCGGAGATGACCAGATTGATGATCTGGATCTCGTTGCGAAAGCCCTTGGGGAAGAGCGGCCGCAGCGGCCGGTCGATGAGCCGGCAGGTCAGCGTCTCCTTTTCGTCCGGTCGGCCCTCGCGCTTGAAGAAGCCGCCGGGGATGCGGCCGCCCGCGTACGCCTTCTCGCGATACTCCACGGTGAGGGGCAGGAAGTCGCGGCCCTCGAGCGCGGTCTTGGTGGCGACCACGGTCGACAGCACCATGGTGCCGCCGCAGCGAACGACCACGGCGCCGTCGGCCTGCTTGGCGACCTTGCCGGTCTCGATGGTCAGCGGCGTGTTGTTGACTTGAATTTGCACGGAGTGAGTCATACGGTCAGCGTCCTCCAACTGTGGTGGCAGCTCTGGTGGGTACGTCTCGAAGAGAAGTGTTCGTCTGAAGAGGCCTAGGGGGCCGGGCGAGCGTGAGTTCGATCCGATCGGGGTCTGCGGTCACTTACGAATCCCGAGCTTCTCGGTGACCGCTCGGTAGCGCTCCGAGTCCTTCTTGCGCAGGTACTCGAGAAGGCCCCGGCGTTTGCCGATCAGCATCAGCAGCCCGCGACGGGAATGGTGATCCTTCTGGTGGGTCTTGAAGTGGTCGGTGAGGCCGTTGATGCGCTCGGAAAGCAGCGCGATCTGGACCTCGGGCGAGCCGGTGTCGCCCTCGTGCACCTTGAACTGCTCGATGAGGCTCTTCTTCTTGTCCTGGGACAGCCGCATGCCGATTCCTCCCGGGGGTTCCCCCCCCAATCGCCACGTCCCCAGGGCCCCGACCGCGGCTCCGTTGGGACGGGTTCGTTGGACCACTCAAATCCGCGTCAGAACAGAGCGGAGTGTAACACGCGGTAGTGAGCCGTTCAACCGCTCACCCCGCGGGTGGTGTGTCGGCCTGCCCGCGCAGCCGCCGCCGGGCCTCCCCCATGTCGGCCTGGACCTGCGCCTTGAGAGCGTCCACGCCCGGGAACTTCATCTCGGGTCGGATCCGCCCGAGGAAATCGAGCGTCAGGGCCCGGTCGTAGAGGTCCCCGGAGAAGTCGAAGAGGTAGGCCTCGATCCAGTACTGCGACTCCTCGAAGGTCGGGCGGTACCCGATGTTGACGACGGCATCGGCGTGCCGGCCGTCCCACCGGGCCCGCGCCGCGTACACGCCTCCGGCCAGCGCGAGGGGCCGGTCGGGCCTGAGGTTCGCGGTGGGGAACCCGAGCGTGCGGCCCCGGCCGGCGCCCCGCTGGACGGTTCCGGTCACCGAGTACGGCCGGCCCAGGAGCGCCGCGGCCAGGTCCACGTCGCCGTCGCGGAGCGCGTCGCGGATGGCGCTGGACGACACGGTCAGCCCGTTGACCTGGAGCGGCGGCAGTACGTGGGTGACGAAGCCGCGGCCGGTCCCCAGGTCGCGCAGCAGCGCGGCGGTGCCGCGGGCCCCGCGGCCGAAGGTGTGGTTGAAGCCCACGACCACCTCGCGCACGCCCAGCGTGTTCACCAGCACCTCGTCCACGAAGGCCTCGGCCTCCATGTGGGAGAACTCGAGCGTGAACGGGATGACCAGGGTGGCGTCGAGGCCGCGCTCGGCGATGCGGGCGAGGTTCTCGTCCAGCGTCCCGATCGGCGCCGGGGCGCGCTCGGGTCTGAGGACCGCGGTCGGATGCGGATCGAAGGTGCACACCACCGCGGCGACCGAGAGGGCCCGCGCGCGCGCCACCGCGGTGTCGAGGATCTTGGCGTGGGCGAGATGAATGCCGTCGAACGCGCCGAGCGCGGCCACCGAGGGCCGCAGATCAGGCGGGAAGAATTGAAGGTCGCGGAGGATCCGCATGAAGGAGTCGCTCGGGTTTCACCCGGTCGCCCAGCCCCTGCCCCACCCCGAGCAGGCCCTCGGGCCCGTAGACCCGCAGCCGGCCGGCGGCCCGCGTCTCGACGGGCACCGATTGGCCGTGGACGAACGCTCGCGCGGCGGCCGGATCGAGACGCACCGGGGCGAGCGCGCCGAGCGCGCTGTCGGGCGGCTGCACCCGGGCCCAGAGCCGGTCTCCCGAGCGGGCCTCGCGCACCTCGTGCCACGGGGCCGCATCGGCGAGCGCGTAGGGGCCGACGCGGGTGCGCACGAGCCCGGCGAGCGCCGCGCCGCAGCCGAGCGCGGCGCCGACGTCGGCGGCGAGCGTGCGCACGTAGGTGCCCTTGCCGCAGCGGATGCGGATGACGAAGTCGGGTAGGCTGAGCGACTCGAGGTGGATGCTGTCGATCCGGACCTCGCGCGGGTCACGCTCGACCTCGACGCCCTGGCGGGCCAGCTCGTAGAGGCGCTTGCCGCCCTTCCGGAGCGCCGAGAACATCGGCGGCACCTGCCGGATGACGCCGAGAAACGGCGACAGCGCCGCCTCGATGGCGGCCGCGTCCAGCGCGGGGACCGGCCGCGTCTCGATCACCGCTCCGGAGAGATCCTGGCTTTCCGTGGTGACCCCGAGCCGCACGGTGGCCACGTACTCCTTGTCGAGATCGACCAGATAGGGCGTGAGCTTCGTGGCCTCGCCGATGAGGATCGGGAGCAGGCCCGTCGCCGCCGGATCGAGGGTGCCACCGTGGCCGATGCGGGGCGCTCGGAGAATCCGTCGCAGGTGGGCCACCACCTGGAACGACGTCACTCCCGGGCCCTTCTCGACCGGCAGGATCCCGGAGCGCGGCCGGTCGCTCACGGCGTCCGGCCGTCGAGCGCCTGCCTCACCGCGGCCAGGAGGGTCGTCTTCGCCTGGGCCAGCGGGCCGGCCAGCGTGCACCCCGCCGCGTTCTCGTGACCGCCGCCGCCGAACTGGTGCGCGATACGGTTCACCGGCACATCGCCCTTGCCCCGCAGGCTCGCCTTCACGCGGCCGTCGGGCTCGGCGCGCAGCAACACCGCCACCTTCACGCCCGCGATCGAGCGCGGATAGGTGACGAGGTCCTCCGCAGCCATGAACTCCTCGGAGGCCGCTCCATCGGGCACGGTGAGCGTCGCGATGAGCCCGTCCTCACTGACCTCGACCCGGCCGAGCAGGCTGCCCAGGGTGAGCAGCGCGTCCTTCGGGCGCCGCTGGTACAGCCGGTCGGTGACCAGCGCCGGCTCGGCGCCTTCCGCGGTCAGCGCGCCCGCGATGCGGAACGTCCGCGGCGTCGTGTTCGAGTAGCGGAACGACCCGGTGTCGGTGTGGACCGCGGTGTAGAGCCCGAGCGCGATGTCCCGTCCGATGGGCCACTCCAGCGCGGTCAGCAGGTCGAAGACCATCTCGCCGGTGGCCGCCGCGGACGGGTCGATCCAGTTGACGGTGCCGTAGCGGCGATTGTCCGGATGATGATCGATGTTGAGCACCTGACTGTCCGGGCCGCGCACACCTTCGAGCAGGCCCTCGGTGCGGCCGTCGTTGGGGCAGTCGGTCAGCACGATCGTCTCGAAGCGACGCGGCGCCTTCCGCCAGACCCGCCAGCGGTCGCCGCCCGGGATGAAGTCGAGCACCTCCGGAATCGGGTCGGGGCCCGCGTAGCTGACCGTCCATCCGGCACGCTCCATGGCGAGACCCAGCCCGAGCAGGGTGCCGAGCACGTCGCCGTCCGGGTGCACGTGGCCCAGCATGAGGGCCTCGCCGCGCGGACGGCGGAGGAGCTCGAGCAGGCGCGCCGGCGGCTCGGGGGCGACCACGGTGAGGCTTGCGGCGTCGGGGCTCATCTCAGTCGCGCTCCGGGCCATCGGCGTCGTGACTCTTCAGCGAGGCGAGCAGCGACTGGATGTGGGCCGCGTGCTCCATGGACCGGTCGGGGCGGAAGAGCAGCTCCGGGGTCGCCCGCAGGGCGAGATGACGACGGAGCCAGCTCCAGATGAAGCCGCGCGCACTCTCGAGGGCCTTGAAGGACGCGGCCCACTGCGCCTCGGGGCCCAGCACCGAGACGTAGATCTTGGCGTGCCTGAGATCGGGGCTCGTGTCCACCTCGGTGACCGTGACGAAGCCCAGCCGCGGGTCCTTGAGCTGCCGCTGGACCAGCATCGAGATCTCTTCCTTGATCAGCTGATTCACCCGCTCGAGTCGCTTGCCTTGCATCGTGACCTCTCCCGAACCTTGAACCCCACTTTCAAATGCGTTCGCCTCGCCTGCGGCTGCAGCTCACCGAACTTTCAAATGCGTTCGCCTCGCCTTCGGCTGCAGCTCACAAGACTTCGACTTGAATGTCGGTGACGTAGCCGTCCACGTGGTCCTCGATGTAGTCCATCGCCTTCGAGATCACCTCGTTGGCGTGACGGGAGTCTCCCGAGACGCAGGCCAGCGCGAGCGTCGCGCGCTGCCAGACGTCGTGATGGTCCACCTCGGCGACCGAGATCTCGAAGCGGCGGCGCAGCGTGTCCTTGAGCCCCTTGAGCGCGTGGCGCTTGCCCTTGAGCGATCCCACGTCGGGCAGGTGCAGCTCGACGGTGCCGACCGCCACCCGCGCGCCCGACATCGCTACAAGGTCCGAGCGACCTCTTCGGTGGTGAAGGCCTCGATGACGTCGTTGGGCTGCACGCCCTTGATGCCCTCAATGCCGATCCCGCACTCGAGGCCCTGGAGCACCTCGCGCACGTCGTCCTTGAAGCGCTTGAGCGAGGAGACCGTGCTCTCGCCCAGGACGGTCTCGCCGCGCTTGATGCGGGCCTTGGCCCCTCGGACCATCTTGCCCTCGGTGACCGCGGAGCCGTAGATCGTGCCCACCTTGGAGATCGGGAAGAGCTGCCGCACCTGGGCTCGGCCCAGCACCACCTCGCGGATCTCGGGCGCCAGCATGCCGGAGAGCGCGGCCTTCACGTCATTGATCGCGTCGTAGATGACGTTGTAGCTGCGCATGTCCACGCCGTTGGCCTGGGCCTGGGTCGCCGCCTTGGGGTCGGCCTTCACGTTGAAGCCCAGCACGATGGCGTTGGAGGCGGAAGCCAGCATCACGTCCGATTCGGTCACCGTGCCCACCGAGCTGTGGATGACCTTGAGCTTCACCTCGTCGGTGGAGAGCCGCTCCAGCGACTCGGTGAGGGCCTCGACGGAGCCCTGCATGTCGGCCTTGATGACCAGGCGCAGCTCCTTGACCTCGCCCGCCGCGATCTGCTTGTGCAGGTCCTCGAGGGTGACCCGCGCCGCGCTCTTACCCTTCAGGCGGTCGCGCTCGCTACGCACGGTGGCGATCTGCCGGGCCTTGCGCTCGTCGGACACCACCAGCATGGTGTCGCCAGCCTGCGGCACGCCGGAAAGCCCCAGGATCTCGACCGGCGCCGAGGGCCCCGCGCTGCTCACCTTCTTGCCCCGATCGTTGAACATCGCGCGCACGCGACCGGAGTGGGAGCCCACCACCACCGCGTCGCCTTCCTTGAGCGTGCCGGACTGGATGAGCGCGGTGGCCACCGGACCGCGGCCGCGGTCGAGCCGCCCTTCCACGATCACGCCGCGGCCCGCCCGCGCCGGGTTGGCGCGCAGCTCCAGGATCTCGGCCTGTAACGCGGTCATCTCGAGCAGCTGCGGGATGCCGTCGCCGCGCTTCGCGGAGGTGTGGATGAAGATGGTCTGTCCGCCCCAATCCTCCGGGACCAGACCGTGGTTGGACAGCTCGCGCTTCACCCGGTCGGGGTCGGAGCCCGGCTTGTCGATCTTGTTCACCGCGACCAGGATCGGCACGTTCGCCGCCCGGGCGTGGTTGATCGCCTCCACGGTCTGGGGCATCACCCCGTCGTCGGCCGCGACCACCAGGATGACCATGTCGGTGGCCTGCGCGCCGCGCGCCCGCATCGCGGTGAACGCTTCGTGGCCCGGCGTGTCGAGGAACGTGACCTTGCCGTGGCTGGTGTCCACCTGGTAGGCGCCGATGTGCTGGGTGATGCCGCCGAACTCGCGCTCGGCCACCTTGGTCGTGCGGATCGCGTCGAGCAGCGAGGTCTTGCCATGGTCGACGTGGCCCATCACCGTGACCACCGGCGGCCGGGGCCGCAGCTGCGCCGGATCCGACTCCTCCTCCTCGATCACGTCGCCTTCGAGCGATCGCACCTCGACGTCGAAGTGGAACTTGTCGGCCACGAGCTTGGCCGCGGTGGGATCGAGTACCTCGTTCACCGTGGCCATCACGCCCAGGTCGAGCAGGGCCTTGATCACCTCGGTCGTCTTCCGGCGCATGGCCGCGGCCAGCTCCCCCACCGTGACCGACTCCGGCAGCTTGATCAGCTCGCGCTTGATCTCCTGCGGTTCGGGCGGCGCCACCGGGGCGGGCGCCGGGGCCGGCTTGGGCGGCGCGGGCGGCGCCGCGGCGGCCGGGCGGGCCGGAATCGGTGGCGCGGCCGGGCGCGGCGGCACAGCCGGACGCGGCGGCGCGGCGGGCGGCACCACGGTGCGCGGAGGCGGTGGCGTGGGCATGCGCCGGGGCGACGCCGGCGGCGCAGGAGCCGGCTTCACCTCGGTGGGCGGCGCGGCCGCGGCCGGACGGACCGACGGCGCGGGGCTCGGCGGCACCACGGGGCGCGGCGGGGCCGGCGGCGGCGCGACGGGCGGCGCCGGGGCTGCAGGAACGACCGGAGGAGCCGGCGCGATCTCGACGGACGTGGGCGTCGACATGGGAGCGGGAGCGGGCCGGATGATCGTGGCCGCCGGCTTCGGCGCCTCGAGCGGCACGGCGGCCGCGATCTCGACGGCCGTGTCGGCCTCCTCGGTCACGGTGGCGGCCGCCGCCTTCCTGGTGCTCGTGCGCTTCTTCGGGGCGGTCGCGGTCCCCTCGCCCTCGGCCGCCTTCGGCTTCGGCACGCGCTTGGGCTTGGCTTCGGGGGGCAGCTCGCGGCCGCGGCCGAGCTTGACGCGCAGCTCATTGGCGGTCGCCGCGAGCAGTGGGCTCATCGCCCGCATGCCCTTGTGGCCCATGCCCTCGAGCGCCACGATCAAGTCCTTGCTGGTGACGCCCAGCTCCTTCGCCAGGTCGATGACCTTTACCCGTGCCGCCACGCGCGCCTACCTCCTCGTCCTGTTCGCCAGAATACTCGCCGCGCTCTCGTGCGGAGGCCGGCTCGCTTTCTTGAACGCGTGACCGAGCTTCCCCGCCTGCAGCGCCTTCTCCAGACATTCGACGGTAGGACACACGTACGCGCCCCGACCCGCCGCCCTTCCCTCACGGTCCACCCGCACCGTGCCCTCCCCGTCCCGCACCAGCCGCATCAGCTCCGCCTTCGCCCGCACCGTCCGGCAGGCGATGCAGGTCCGCAACGGCGGACTTGGCCGGAGCCCCTTGGGCCCCTGGCCTGACCAGCCGTCGACCTCTGGGCCGTTGGCCTCGGGGCCGTTGATCCCCGATCGCCCTCTCGCGTCAGCGCTCCAGATGGTTCGGCTGGATCTCCGAGCCCCCGGGTTCGGCCTCCGGAGTTTCCGGCCCGTCGTCGCTCGCCGACATCGCCGGATGCTCCGCGACCCACGCGGTCGCCGCGGCCAGAATCGCGCTCGCCTTCGTCTCCCCCACGCCGGGCAGGGCCTGCAGGGCCACGATGCCCGCGGCCACGATCCGGTCCGGCGAGTGTAGACCCGCGTCCACCAGGCGGTCGACCAGCTGAGGCCCGACGCCGGGCAGGCTCGCCAGGCCTTCGCGACCCTCGAGGCGCTCCTGCTCCTCTCGCCGCCGATCCTCCTCGATCTCCCCCTCGCTCTTGATGTCCACGCGGAAGCCGGTGAGCTTCGCAGCCAGCCGCGCGTTCTGCCCCTTCTTGCCGATGGCGAGCGAGAGCTGGTTGTCGGGCACGATCACCAGGACCGACCGACCCTCGGGGCGGCCGTCGTCGTGAGCGTCACCCTCCTCCGGCTCCGACACGGTGACCGACGACACCTTGGCCGGCGACAGCGCGCGGGCCACGAACACCGCGGGATCCGGCGACCATTCCACGATATCGATCTTCTCGCCCCGCAGCTCACGGCTGATCACCTGGATGCGGGTGCCGCGCAGGCCGACGCAGGCCCCGATGGGATCCACGTCGCGCTTGGTCGAGGCCACCGCGACCTTGGCGCGCTCGCCCGGCTCGCGGGCCGCCGCCTTCACGAGCACGATGCCTTCGGTGATCTCCGGGATCTCGGTCTCGAACAGACGCACCAGGAAGCCCGGATGGGTCCTCGAGAGGAGGATCTGCGGCCCCTTGGCCGTCTTCTTGACCTCGAGCATGTAGGCGCGCAGCCGGTCTCCCGGGTTGTACCGCTCTCCGGGCAGCTGCTCCCGCTCGGTGATCACGGCCTCGGCCTTGCCCAGCTCCACCACCACGTTGCGCTTCTCGATGCGGTGGACGGTGCCGCGGACGATGCGCCCTTCCCGATCGATGAACTCGGAGTACACCGCGTCCCGCTCCGCGTCGCGGACCCGCTGCAGGATCACCTGCTTGGCGGTCTGGGCCGCGATGCGCCCGAACTCCTGGGGCGCCAGCTCGATCTCGATCTCGTCGTCGAGCTGGGCCTCGCCATTGAGCCGCCGCGCCTCCTCCAGCGTGATCTCGAGCTTCGGATCGGTCACCGCCGGCATCACCTTCCTGCGGGCGAACACCCGCAGGGTGCCGCTCTGCCGGTCGATCTGCATCCGGACGTTGTCCGCCGCGCCCATCGTCTTCTTGGACGCCGACAGCAGGGCAGACTCCAGCGCCTCGAAGAGGACCTCTTTGTTGATCCCCTTCTCTCGCCCGATCTGCTCGATCACGTAGATGAGATCTTTGTTCATCATCGCTTCGCACGGCCGAAGGCGGTCAGCTCGAGCTTGACCTTCGTCACCAGCCGCCGCGGAATCTCCCGCCGCGCCCCCGGCATTTCTTCCAGCATAAGCACAGCCGTCGAGACCTCGGCCAGGCGGCCCGAGAACTCCATCCGGCCGTCCACCGGCTCGCTCACCCAGCAGTGCACGTCACGACCGATGGCCCAGCGGAGCTCTCGGTCCTTCTTCAGGACCCGATCCAGCCCCGGCGAGGACACCTCGAGGTCGTAGGAGGGCTCGATCAGCCCGGAGACATCCAGCACGTCACCGGCTTCCCGGCTGAACGCCTGGCAGTCCGCGATGCCCACGCCACCCGGCTTGTCCACGAACAGCCGGAGCACCCACCGGCGTCCTTCGCGCTGCCACTCGCTGTCGACCAGGCTCATGCCACGCGACGCGAGCACCGGCAGCACGACCGCCTCGATCTGGCCGAGCCACTGTGCATCGTCCGCCACGCCGAGACCCCCACAAAAAAAAGTGGGCACCGGCCCACTTTTTTCAGGACTTTAGCACAGGGACCCGACCCCCGCAAGGGCACGACCCCGCAAAGACGGCACCCGCTGACTATGAAATCGTTTTCGCCATCTCCTGCACCGCCGCCACGACCTGGTCCCGGGGGACGCGGCGATCGGTCCGGGTGCTCCGCTGCCGCAACTCCACCACGCCCTCCTTGGCCAGCGCGTTGCCCACCGTGACCCGGATCGGGATCCCGAGCAGATCCGCGTCCTTGAACTTGACCCCCGCGCGCTCCTCGCGGTCGTCCATCAGCACGTCGAAGCCGGCCGCGCGCAGGTCCCGGTAGATCTCCTCGGCGGCGGCCATCTGGGCCGCATCCTTGACCGCGACCGGGACCAGGTGGACGTGGAAGGGGGCGATCGCCCAGGGCCACACGATGCCGTCGGCGTCGTGCCGCTGCTCGACCGCGGCCGCCGCGATCCGGGCGGGACCGATGCCGTAGGAGCCCATCACGATGGGCTGCTGCTTGCCGCCCTCGTCCAGGTACATCGCTCCGAGGGGAACCGAGTACGTGGTGCCGAGCTTGAAGATGTTGCCGATCTCGATGACCCGCACGATGCGCAGCGGCTTGCCGCAGCTCGGACAGCCCTCCCCGGCCAGCGCCACCTGCAGGTCCGCCCACTCGCAGGTGAAGTCCTGCCCGGGCGTGACCCCGGTCAGATGAACGCCCTCGCGGTTGGCGCCCACCACGTACCGACCCTCGCGGAGCGACTCGTCGGCGACGATGCGGGCCCCGTGTACGCCCACCGGCCCGATCGAGCCCGGCGCAACGCCCAGATGCTGCCGGACCTCGTCGGGATGCGCGGGCCGGGCTTCCGCCTTCAAGGCGCGCGCGAGCTTGCGCTCGTGCAGGACGTGATCACCGCGCACCAGGGCGAGCACCGGCCCGTCGGGACCGATGAACACGAGCGACTTGATGGTCGCGCTCGGATCGATCCTGAGCAGGGCCGAGACCTCGGTGATGGTGCGCACGTGCGGCGTGGCCACCTCGCCCTTCGCGGGGCCCGACGAGGCGGGCGGCCTCGGCACGCCGCGGGCCAGCTCCACGTTGGCCGCGTACCCGCACGCGTCGCAGAGCGCCACGTCGTCCTCTCCGGCCGCGCTGGGCGCCATGAACTCGTGCGAGCCCCAGCCACCCATCATGCCCGGGTCCGACTGCACCACCACGTAGCCGACGCCGCAGCGATCGAAGATACGGCAATAGGCGTCCTTGTGCGCGTTGTAGGAGACCTCGAGGGCGGCCGCGTCGGGATCCAGCGTGTAGGAGTCCTTCATCAGGAACTCGCGGGTGCGCAGCACGCCGGAGCGTGGACGCGCCTCGTCCCGCTCCTTGGTCTGGATCTGGTACCAGATCTGGGGCAGGTCCCGGTACGAGCGGATCTCCCGGGCGGCCAGCCACGCGATGACCTCCTCGTGGGTCATGCCGAGGCACATGTCGCGTCCGTACCGATCCTTGAGCCGGAACATCTCGCTGCCGATCGCGTCCCAGCGCCCCGACTGCTGCCAGATCTCCGCGGGCTGGAGCACCGGCATCTCGAGCTCCTGCCCGCCGATGCGGTTCATCTCCTCGCGGATGATCGTGTTGACCTTCTCGAGCACCCGAAGGCCGAGCGGCAGGTAGACGTAGATGCCGGCCGCGAGCTGGCGGACGAGGCCGGCGCGCACCATCAGCTTGTGGCTGATGGCTTCTGCGTCGGCGGGATCGTCCCGGAGCGTGGGGATCAGCGACCGGGTCCACCGCATGGGGGCTACGTCTTGTCCTTCTCTTTGACCTTGTTGGCGCCCTTCACGCCCGGGGCGTAGAGCAGGCGCTCGACCGGTACGCCGTTCAGGATGTGCGACTCGAGGATGTCGGGCAGATCGCTCTCCTGGACGCCGCCGTACCAGACGTTCTCCGGGTAGACCACGATCATGGGGCCGTGGCCGCACTGCGAGAAGCACCCCGCCTTGTTGACGCGGACCTCGACGTGGCGGCCCGCGGTGGCGACGCCGGTGCGGAGGGTCTTGACGAACTTTTCGACGTCGGCCTGGGCGGGACAGGTGTCGCCCTGGGTACACACGAAGACGTGCCGCTCGTACTGTCCCATCAGAAGAGTCCGATCCGCTTGAAGTCGTTGTAGAAGGCGAACACCATGAGCAACATCAGGAGGGCGAAGCCGACCTGCTGCGCGACCTCGCGCTTGCGCACCGACAGCGGCCGCCCCAGCACCGCCTCGAAGGCGAAGAAGAGCAGGTGCCCGCCGTCGAGCATGGGCACCGGCAGCAGATTGAGGAGGAAGAGGTTGATGCTGATGACCGCCGTGAAGAGGGCCAAGCTCACGATGCCCTGCCGCGCCTGCTCGCCGGCGGTCTTGGCGATCTGGATCGGGCCGCCGATGTTGCTGCGGTCGAGCTGACCCACCACGATCTTGTAGAGCCCGATCGCGGTCTTCGCGGTCACGTCCACCGACCAGACGAGGCCGTCCCAGAGCGAGGTGATCGGGTTGGAGCGGACGAAGGTCACCGCGCCGCTCGGCCGGATGCCGATCAGCCCGACCTCGGTCTCCTTCCCGTCCGGGCCGGGAATCTTCCCCTTCTTGGGCGTCACCGTGACGGCCACGGTCTCGCCCCCGCGCTTGACTTCGAGGCGGGTCGGCTGCTCCGCCCGCTGGTGGATCTTATCGGCCAGCTCGTCCCACGAGAGCACCGGCTGGCCGTCGATCGCAGTCACCACGTCGTTCGGCTTGAGGCCCGCCGCGTCCGCGGGATCGCCCGACACGGTGTCCCCGATGGCCGCCGGTACGTACGGCGTGGCCCCGATCTCCCACACCGACTGCTCGTCGCCGAAGAGGTCCTTGCGCTTGGCCGGCGCCGGGGTGAGGGTCACCGTGCGCTCGCCGCTCGGCCCTCGCACCGCCACCGAGAGGGCGCGGCCGCCCGTGGACTGCACGACCCGGGCGAGGTCTTCCCAGTACTGGATCGGCTTGCCGTCCACCGCGACGAGGCGCTCGCCGGTCTTGAGCCCGGCCTGGGCCGCGGGCCCGCCGTCGGTCACGCGGCCGATCTCCGCGGGCGCGACCGGACGTCCCACCAGCATGAACATCAGGGCGGCGATGACCGCGGCCAGGATGAAATTCATGGCCGGGCCCGCAAAGACGATCAGGAAGCGCGCGATCAGCGGCTTGGTGTTGAACGCCTTGGCCGGATCGATCGCGACGCCCTTGCCGCCCTCGAGCGGGTTCTCGTCGTCGCCCATCATCTTGACGTAGCCGCCCATCGGGATGGCCGAGACGCAGTACTCGGTCTCCTTGCCCCGCACCCGCCAGAGCACCGGCCCGAATCCGATGGAGAAGCGCTCCACGCCGACGCCGGCGAGCCGCGCCATGAAGAAATGGCCGAGCTCGTGCACCAGGATGAGGATGCCGAGCACCACCACGAACGAGACGAGCATCTGGAGCGTTGCCACCGCCGCCTCCGCTATCGCACCGCGGCGGTCACCCCGCCGGGGAGCCAGTCGCGCACCGTCGCCCGCGTGCGGGTATCGACGTCCACGCAGGTGTCGATGCTATCGAGCGCGCGGGCCGGCACCTTGGCCAGCGCGTCCGCGATCAGCTCGGGAATCTGGGTGAACCGGATCCGCCCCTCCAGGAACGCGGCCACCGCGACCTCGTTGGCCGCGTTGAGAACCACCGGGGCGCACCCGCCTTCGAGCAGGGCCTGGCGCGCGAGGGCCAGACACGGAAACCGCTCCACGTCCGGCTCCTCGAAAGAGAGCGAGGCGATGCGGGTGAGGTCGAGGCGCTCGGCCGGGCAATGCAGGCGCCGCGGATAGGTGAGCGCGTAGAGGATCGGGATGCCCATGTCGGGCACGCCGAGCTGGGCGATCACCGAGCCGTCCACGTATTCGACCATCGAGTGAATGACGGACTGCGGGTGCACGACCACCTGCACCTGCTCGGGGAGGACGTCGAACAGCCATCGCGCCTCGATGACCTCGAGGCCCTTGTTCATCAGCGTCGCCGAGTCCACCGTGATCTTGGCGCCCATTCGCCAGGTGGGATGGTTGAGCGCCTCCGCCACCGTGACGCGGCCCAGGTCTTCCGCCTTCACGGTGCGGAACGGGCCGCCCGACGCGGTGAGCAGGATGCGGCGGACCTCGTCGCGATTGTGCCCCTCGAGACACTGGAACACCGCGCTGTGCTCGGAGTCCACCGGCAGCAGCGACACCCCGTGCTCGCGGGCCGCCGCGGTCATCAGGCTGCCCGCCATCACCAGCGTCTCCTTGTTGGCGAGCGCGACGCGCTTGCCGGTCCGGATCGCCGCCATGGTCGGCAACAGGCCGGCGCCGCCCACGATGGCCGAGAGCACCACGTCGGCGTCCACCTGTCCCGCGATGGCCACGAGGCCCTCGGGCCCCGCGAGCAACTCGGGTCGGGGGGTCGGCAGCGCGCGGGCCACCGTATCGAGCGCGCTCCGGTCGGTGAGGGCGAGCGCCCGGGGCCGGTGACGGCGGCACAGCTCCGCGATCAGCTCGGGGTTCGAGCCGCGCGCGGCCATGCCCTCCACGCGGAACGCGTCCGGGAAATGCTCCACCAGCTCCAGCGTGCGCCGGCCGACCGATCCGGTGACGCCCAGCACGGTCACGCGCTTCATGTGCCCAGGGTCCTCGCGTAGGTGGCGTAGTAGAAGAGTACCGGGGTGTTGACGAGCAGGCTATCCACCCGGTCCAGCATACCGCCGTGCCCGGGAATCAGGCTGCCGGCGTCCTTGGTGTTGAGGCCGCGCTTGATCGCCGACTCGACCAGATCACCGATCTGCCCGACCACGCCGAGCAGGAGCCCCACCGCGATCGCGCTCTCCATGGAGAGACTCGGGAAGAACCATGCGCGC
This sequence comes from Candidatus Methylomirabilota bacterium, assembly GCA_035315345.1. Classification (NCBI taxonomy): domain Bacteria; phylum Methylomirabilota (SeqCode); species Candidatus Methylomirabilota bacterium. Next base: position 45,541 of record DATFYA010000003.1, on the reverse strand, counting down.
GCACCCAGCGCGCCCAGCACCGAGGCGATCAGCTGCGCGAGCGCACCCTCCACCGTCTTCCGCGGGCTGACAACCGGGGCGAGCTTATGACGGCCGAGGGTCGACCCGATTGCGTAGGCCGCCGTCTCGCCGAGCCAGGTGACCGACACCAGCAGCAGGACCCACTTCACGCCGTCGGGCAGGTCGTACAGCCAGAACGCGTAGCCGAGCAGCCAGTTGACGTAGCCGATGCCGAGCAGGGTGACCGCCACCGGCTCCCACGTGCGCCCTGTCTTGCCCCGCAACAGCCCGGCCACCAGCAACGTGAGCACCACCGCGGTGAGCGTGACCTGCTCGGAAAGCGGCAGCGCGAAGCTCGCGGTCACCAGCGATCCGCCGAGCAGGCCGAGCCAGCGGAAGCTCGAGATGCCGGCCCGCTCGAACATGCCGGTGAACTCCCACTGGCCGAGGGCTCCGGCCAGCACCATGATCGATCCGAACAGCCATCGGGGCCCCGCGACCACCATCCACACGAAGAGCGGCAGCAGGACCACCGTGCTGAGCAAGCGCCGCCCCAGCGCCGCGCCGCGCGACGGGCGGGCGGCTTCGGCCGGCCGCGTGAACGGAGCGTCCTGCGCCCGCGACAATCAGACTCTCCCGAATCGCCGATTGCGCTGCTGGAACTCGGCCACCGCGATGCAGAACTCGCGCGCGCCGAAGTCCGGCCAGAGGATGGGCGTCATCCACAGCTCGGTGTAGGCGATCTGCCACAGCAGAAAATTGGAGAGACGCTGCTCGCCGCTGGTGCGGATCAGCAGGTCGGGATCGGGCACGCCGTCGGTGTAGAGCGCGCGCGAGACCCGGACCTCGTCGATGTCCTCCGGGCGCAGGGCGCCGCTCTGGACCTGCCGCGCCAGCGCGCGCACCGCGTCCACCATCTCGTCCCGCCCGCCGTAGTTGAAGGCCATGAGCAGGGTGAGCCCGGTATTGCCCGCGGTGGTGTCCATGAGCCGCCGGATGCCCGCGGCCACCCGCGGGGGAACGCCGTCGGGGCGCCCGATGGCGCGGAAGCGCACGTTGCGCTCTATCAGCTCGGGCAGCTCACGCTCGATCGAGCGCTCGAGCAGGGTCATGAGCGTGGACACCTCGTGCGGCGGTCGCTGCCAGTTTTCCGACGAGAAGGCGTAGATGGTGAGGAACTGCACGCCCAGCTCGCCGGCCGCGCGCACCACGCTGCGGAGCGATTTGACCCCTTCGCCGTGCCCGGCGACCCGCGGCAACCCCCGGCTGGTGGCCCAGCGCCCGTTGCCGTCCATGATGATCGCCACGTGACGGGGGACGGGACGGGTGAGGATCCGCTGACGGAGCGCATCCTCGTGCAGCGTGGAGAGATCCGCCACCGAGGCGTCTACTCCGGCCTTCGCAGCCATATCAGGGCATGTTACGTGAGGGCCTCATGAATTGCCAGGAAAAACCCGTCGATACGAACGAAAAGCGGCTGCGATTCCGCGGGATTGCGTGCGGTCGGGCCGGCCGCCTTAGACCGTCAGTACTTCTTGTTCTTTCTTCTTGGTCAGCTCTTCGACCTTGGCGGTGAAGCGGTCGGTCGCCTTCTGGATCTGGTCGTGGCCGCGACGCTCCTCGTCCTCGGAGACCTTCTTCTCCTTGGCGAGGGCCTTCAGCCGGTCGTTGGCCTCGCGCCGCACGTTGCGGATCGAGACTCGCGCGTCCTCCGCGAACTTGCCCACCGTCTTCACCAGCTGCTTGCGCCGCTCCTCGGTCAGGGTCGGCATGGTCAGCCGGATCACCTTGCCGTCGTTGCTCGGGGTGATGCCGAGATCGGACTTGGCGATACCCTTCTCGATCTCCTTGAGCTGCGTGGCGTCCCACGGCTGGATCATGATCGTGCGCGGATCCGGCACCGAGACCGAGGCCACCTGGTTGATCGGAGTGAGATTGCCGTAGGCCTCGACGCGGATCGAGTCCAGGAGCGACGCGTTGGCGCGACCGGTGCGCACCGACCCGAACTCCCGGGCGAGCGCGTCGATGGCTTGCTGCATCCGCGTCTCGAGCTCCTTCAGCACCGCTTGCTGGGTCATCGCTGGCTGGGCCATGGCCTCACCCCTTCGGCGTGCCCGCGTCGGCGGAGACCACCGAGCCGACCGGCTCGCCCGTGACGATTCGGCGGATGTTGCCCCTGCGCGTGAGATCGAACACCACGATCGGCAGCTTGTTGTCCATGCAGAGCGAGATGGCGGTGGTGTCCATCACCTGCAGCCCCCGGTTGAGCACCTCGATGTAGCCGACCCGGGGCAGACGCACCGCGGTCTTGTCCTTGGCCGGATCGGCGGTGTAGATGCCGTCGACCTTGGTGGCCTTCAGGATCGCCTCGGCCCCGATCTCCACCGCGCGCAGGGCCCCCGCGGTATCGGTGGTGAAGAATGGATTGCCGGTGCCCGCCGCGAACACCACCACCCGCCCCTTCTCCAGGTGGCGAATGGCCCGGCGACGGATGTAGGGCTCGGCGACCGCGCGCATCTCGATCGCGGAGAGGACCCGAGTGGGCACCCCCGCCTTCTCGATCGAGTCCTGCAGGGCCAGCGCGTTGATGACGGTGGCGAGCATGCCCATGTAATCGCCGGTGGCCCGATCCATGCCGCCGGCGCTGGCCGCGATACCGCGGAAGATGTTGCCGCCGCCGATCACCACCGCCAGCTCGACGCCCAGCCGCACCACCTCGGCCACTTCCTCCGCGATGCGGCCGATGACGTCCGGGTCGATCCCGTAGCCCTGCCCGCCCGCCAGCGCCTCGCCCGAGATCTTGAGCAGGACGCGCCGGTAGGCGGGAGCCGCGCCGGGAGCGGCCATGGAGGCTAGCTCTCGCCTACCTGGAAGCGTGCGAAGCGCTTCACCACGATCCGCTCGCCCATCTTGGCGGTGGCCTGATCCACCATGTCGCGCAGCCGCGTCTTGCCGGAGGCGTCCCGGATGAACGGCTGCTCCATCAAGCAGGACTCGGCGTAGAACTTTTCGAGCTTGCCCTCGATGATCTTGTCGATCACCTGGGCCGGCTTCTTCTGATCCGCCATCTGGGTGCGGTAGATCTCGCGCTCCTTCTCCACCACCGCCCCCGGCACGTCTTCCCGGGACACGTAGGAGGGATTGGCCGCGGCCACCTGCATCGCGATGTCCTTCACCAGCTGCTGGAAGTCGTCGGTGCGCGCCACGAAGTCGGTCTCGCAGTTGACCTCGACCAGCACGCCGATCTTGGCGCCGGGATGGATGTACGACGTCACCACCCCGTCCTTGGCCTCGCGGTGCGCCTTCTTGGCCGCGTCGGCGAGCCCCTTCTTGCGGAGATGCTCGATCGCGCCCTGCATGTCGCCCTTGGCGGCGTCCAGCGCCGCCTTGCAGTCCATCACTCCCGCCCCGGTACGCTCCCGGAGCTCCTTCACCTGTTCCGCGGACGCGGCCATGTGGTCTCCTCGCCCTCCGCGCTCAGGCGCCGGCTTCCGCCGAGGCCGACATCTCGGCCTCGGTCACCAGCGGCAGGTCCGGCGACGCCGGAATCTCGGCCTCGGCCTCCTGCTTGGCCAGGCTGCCGCTGCCCTCGATGATCGCGTCGGCGATGCGCGAGGTGATCAGGCGGACCGAGCGGATCGCGTCGTCGTTGCCGGGCACCGGGTAATCGATCCCGCTCGGATCGCAGTTGGTGTCCACGATGGCCACGATCGGAATGGAGAGCCGGCGCGCCTCCTCCACCGCGATCGATTCCTTCTTGGGGTCGATGATGAAGATCGCGGAGGGCAGCCGGTCCATGTTCTTGATGCCCACCAGCGCGCTCTGCAGCTTGGCCCGCTCGCGCTCCAGCCCGATCACTTCCTTCTTGGGCAGCCGCTCGTACTCGCCGGTCTCGCTCATCTCGTCGAGCTTCTTGAGCCGGGCGATCGACTTCCGGATCGTGGCGAAGTTGGTGAGGGTACCCCCCAGCCAGCGGTGATTGACGTAGAACATCCCGCAGCGGGTGGTCTCCTCGAGCACCGTCTCCTGGGCCTGCTTCTTGGTGCCGACGAAGAGCACGATGCCGCCGTCGGCCGCGAGATCCCGCACGAACGCGTAAGCCTCGCGGAACTTCTTGAGGGTCTTCTGCAGATCGATGATGTAGATGCCGTTGCGCTCACCGAAGATGTACTTCTGCATCTTCGGGTTCCAGCGCTTGGTCTGGTGGCCGAAGTGCACCCCGGCCTCCAGCAGCTCCTTCATGGTGAGGGTCGCCATGGTCCTGCCGTCCTTTCCGTCGTCGTTCGGTTGGCCTCCGGTCCCGAGCGGCCGGCCCCCGGAAAGGGAGGCGGCGCTTCCCCGATCGGCCGACGCGGCCGACGGGGACCGAAGCTCGGAGCCGTGCGTATTAGGTCGTGTACTTCGCGTTGATTCGAACGTACTCCTCGCTGAGATCCGATGTCCACACCGCGTCTTCGCCGCGCCCGAGTCCCAGGTCGACGGCGATGGTGTAGCTCGGGCCGCCCATCACCTCGTGGATGCGGTCGATGCGCGCGCCGGGGCGCAGCATGCCCTTCTCCACCAGCGGCTCGTCGCCGATCGCGATGGCCACCCGGTCCGCGGCCACCCGCGCGGGGCTCTTGCCCAGCGCCATCATGATGCGCCCCCAGTTGGGGTCGGCGCCGTTGATGGCGGTCTTGACCAGCGGCGAGTTGGCCACCGAGCGGGCCGCCACCACCGCCTCCCGCCGGGTGCGCGCGCCGCGCACCAGCACTTGCACCAGCTTGGAGGCGCCCTCGCCGTCCTCGACGAGCATGCGGGCCAGCCGCTCGGTGATGGCCTCGAGTGCGCGCGCGAACTGGCGGAGGGCCTTGCCGCCGCGCTCGAGCGAGGCGTTCTCGGCGAGGCCGTTGGCGAGCACCGCCACCGTGTCGCTGGTGGACTGGTCACTGTCCACCGTGATGCGGTTGAACGAGCCGTCCACCGCCCGCCGCAGCACCCGCGGCAGCGAGTCGCGCGCCACCATCGCGTCGGTGGCGAGGAAGCAGAACATCGTCGCCATGTGCGGCTCGATCATCCCCACACCCTTGGCGATGCCGCCGATGGTGACCGGCCGGCCCGCCACCTCGACCCGCAGCGCCGCTTCCTTGGGCTTGGTGTCGGTGGTCATGATCGCCTCGGCGGCGAGGCGGCCGCCCTGCGGCGACAGCCCCTTCACCAGCTTGGGCAGCCCGGCCCGGATCTTGTCCATGGGCAGCGGCTGGCCGATGACGCCGGTGGACGCGATGAGCACCTGGCGGGGCGCGATCCGCAGCAGCTCGCCGGTGATCCGCGTCATCTCGCGCGCGTCCTTGATCCCCTGCTCGCCGGTGCAGACGTTCGAGCAGCCCGCCGAGGCCAGGATCGCCTGGGCCCGGCCGTCACGCACGTGCTCCTGCGAGACCAGCACCGGCGCGCCCTTGATCTGGTTGGTCGTGAACACCGCGGCCGCCCGCGCCGGCGAGGACGAATAGATGAGGGCCAGGTCCTTCTTGCCGCTCGGCTTGATGCCGGCCGCGATGCCGGAGGCGAGGATGCCGGGGACCGCGGTGATTCCTCCCTCCAGCCACTGGACGTCGGCCATGCCGCTTACGGATACACCGGAGGCGCGTCGAGGCCGGTCCGCTCGTCCCACCCCATCATGATGTTGAGACTCTGGATCCCGTTGGCGGACCCGCCCTTGCCCAGGTTGTCGAGCGCGGACACGCAGACCGCGCGCTGGGTGCGCGGATCGGCCACCACCGTGACGTCGCAGTAGTTCGATCCGACCACCGACCGCGTGGTCGGCCGCTGGCCCTCGTCGAGCACGCGCACGAACGGCTCGCCCGCATAGAACTCGCGATAGAGCCCGACCAGCTCGGCGGTGGCCGCGGGCTTCGTCAGCGGCACCGAGGCGGTGGTGAAGAGGCCGCGGTTGAGCGGCACGAGGTGCGGGGTGAAGCTCACCACCACCGGCCGCCCGGCCAGGGCGGACAGCTCCTGCTCGATCTCGGGGGTGTGGCGGTGGGTGGCCAGGCCGTAGGCCTGCACGTTCTCGTTGGCCTCGGTGAAGAGGTACATCGCGTCGGCCTTCCGGCCCTGCGCGCCCGCGCCGGTGACTCCCGACTTGCCGTCGATCACGATACCGTCGGCGGCGCCGCAGCCGCTCTTGAGCAGCGGCGCGGTGGCGAGCACCGCGCCCATCGGATAGCAGCCCGGCGAGGCGACCAGGGAGGCGCCCGCGATCTCCTTGCGGTGCAGCTCCGGCATCCCGTACACCGCCTCGGCCAGCCCGGCCGCGTCCTCGTGGGGCGCCTTGTACCACGTGGTGTACAGCGCGGCGTCCTTCAAGCGGTAGTCCGCCGAGAGATCGATCGCCTTGCGCCCGTGACGCCGGAGCGCCGGCATCAGCCGCTGCGACTCCATGTGCGGCAGCGCGAGGAACACGACGTCGGCCTCGGCGGCCAGCCGCTCGGCCGAGATCTCCTGGAAGACCAGGTCGCTCAGGCCACGCAGGTGCGGATAGCTCTTGTCCAGGCGCTCGCCGGCCAGGCGCTCCGACGTGACCGCGGTGACCCGCACCTTGGGATGGACGGAGAGCAGGCGCAGCAGCTCCGCGCCCATGTAGCCGCTGGCCCCGGTGACCGCGACCCTCAGCACCGACGGGTCACCGCTTGGAGTACTGGAACTTGGAGCGGGCGCCGGGCTGACCGTACTTCTTGCGCTCCTTCATCCGCGGATCGCGGGTGAGCAGGCCGGCCCGCTTCAGGGTCTGGCGCAGCTTGTCGTCGAACTGGAGCAGGGCGCGCGCGATGCCGTGGCGCACGGCGCCGGCCTGGCCGGTCGGGCCCCCGCCGCCCACGTTCACGACCGCGTCGAACTGGCCCATGGTGTTCGTGAGCTGCAGCGGCTGTGAGATCACCATCCGCAGCGTCTCGCGCGGAAAGTATTCCTCGAAGGGGCGCCGGTTGATCAGGATGCGGCCGCTTCCGGTGCTGAGCCAGACGCGGGCCACGGACGTCTTGCGGCGTCCGGTTCCGTAGAAGCGAGTGACGACGGCCATGGGGCTCCTCAGCGGGCGCGCTCGCGCATCGCGAGCGGCTCGGGCTTCTGGGCGGCGTGCGGATGCTCCGCCCCCTTGTAGACCTTCAGCTTCTTGGCCATCGCGCGGCCGAGGCGGCCCTTCGGCAGCATGCCCTGCACCGCCCACTCGATCATGCGCTCGGGATGCGTCTTGAGCATCCGCTCCGCGCTCACCTCACGCAGCCCTCCGATGTATCCGCTGTGCCACCGATAGATCTTGTCGGTCATCTTGCGGCCGGTGAGGTGCACCTTCTCCGCGTTGATGACCACCACGTGGTCGCCCACGTCGAGATGCGGCGAGAACTGGGGCTTGTGCTTGCCTCGCAGCACCGTCGCGACCTGGGTGGCCAGACGCCCCAGCACCTTGTCCTGGGCGTCGACCAGAAACCACTTGCGCTCCACTTCGCTTTCCTTCGGCATGACCGTCGTCATCGTTCTCCGTCCATCCGTCCCGCGAGATCTGCCCGCTCCGCGAGATCTGCCCGCTCCACGAGATCTGCCGCTCCGCGAGATCTGCCCGCTCCGCGAGATCTGAATGTGGGCCCTTCTGCCGCGTCGATCGTCGCCTGAATTGGCAACGGGTAATCATAGAGGAAACACCGTAAACGGTCAACTGCTCCGGCCCGATGCGGGGCGGCGTGGCGGCGGCGCGGGCGTCGCCCGGGTCTTGTCGGGCCAGGGACAGAGATCTCGGACCGGACAGGCCGGGCAGGCCGGCTTGCGGGCGAAGCACACCCGCCGGCCGTGCAGGATCAGCAGGTGGCTGGCCTGGGTCCACCGCGGCCGCGGCACCACCTCGCACAGCTGATCGTGGATCTCCTCCGGATCGTCGGCGCGGGCGAGGCCCAGCCGCTGCGAGACCCGGAACACGTGGGTATCCACCGCCAGCGCCGGGATGCCGAACGCGTTGCCCAGCACGACGTTGGCGGTCTTCCGGCCGACCCCGGGGAGATCCACCAGGTCCTCGAGCGCCTTCGGCACCTCTCCGCGATGCCGCTCGACCAGGGCGCGCGCCATGCCGTTGAGGGAGCGGGCCTTGGCCCGGAAGAAGCCGGTCGAGTGGATGAGGCGCTCGAGGGTCGGCAGCGGGATGCCCGCCCAGTCCTCGGCGGTCCGGTAGCGCGTGAAGAGGTCGGCGGTCACCGCGTTCACCCGCTCGTCGGTGCACTGCGCGGACAGGATGGTGGCGACCAGCAGGTCGAGCGGCGTGGTGAAGTGCAGCTCGGTGCGGGCGTCGGGATAGGCCTTCGACAACCGGGCCAGAATCTTCCGGGCGCGCGCCTTCTTCGCGGGGCGGCTCTCCGCCATCGGCGTCAGTCGCGGGTCGGGCGATCGGACACGCGGCGACCCGGGTGCGCGGTCAGGCGCCGCCGGCGAGGGCGCGGCGGATCCGGTCGATGCGCTCGCGCGCGGCCGTCGGATCGAGCGGTGCCGGCTCGTGCGCGATCCGCCAGATGGGCGCGTGCGGCTCCGGGTCGGTGGACAGGCGCGGGACGAGATGCCAGTGGATGTGCGGCACCTGGTTGCCGAGCAGCTCGTAGTTCATTTTCGCCGGCCGGAAGACCCGGGCGAGCGCCTCCGCCACCCGGCTCACCTCCTCGATCAGGAGTCGGCGCTCGGCCGCCGACAGCTCGTACAGCTCGCTCGCGTGGCGCCGCAGCACGAGCAGGACATAGCCGGGAAAGAACTGATCCTCGTGCAGGAACACGCGCGAGCTCTCGAGGTCGGCGACGTGCAGATCGCCGCCCCCGACGCCGTACGTGCCGCACATCACGCAGGCGGGCGCGGTCACCGCCGGGCGGCCAGGAAGGGCCCGATGCGGCGCATCGCCTCTTCGATCCGCTCGAGCGACTGCGCGTAGGAGAAGCGCAGGTAGCCCTCGGCGTTGGGCCCGAAGTCCACCCCGGGAGTGACCCCCACGTGGGTCCGCTCGAGGATCTCGAATGCGAAGGCCAGCGAATCGGCGGTGTAGCGCCGGGCGTTGGCGAGCACGTAGAACGCGCCGGTGGGCGTCGCCCCCACCCCCAGCCCGATGGCTCGCAGTCCGGCCACCATCGCGTGCCGCCGCTCGTCGAAGACGCGACGAAAGCGCGCGCTGTCCTCGGTGGCCTCGCGCAGCGCGGCGAGCGCGGCCCACTGCACGAACTCGTTGGTCGAGATGAAGAAGTTGCCGTGCATGGCGGTGAGGGCGGGCACGAACTCGCGCGGGGCGATCAGGTAGCCGACCCGCCAGCCGGTCATCGCGAAGGCCTTGGAGAACCCGTTCAGCACGAAGGCGCGGTCGGTGAGCTCGAGCACGGTGTGCTCGGGCCCCTCGTAGGTCAGCCCGTGATAGATCTCGTCCGACACGACCCAGGGCCCCAGCCGGCACAGCGCGGCGAGGCGGTCCGCGGTCAGCACGGTGCCGGTAGGATTGGCGGGCGAGTTCACCAGCAGCGCCTTGGTGGCCGGACCGAGGCGCGCGGCCACCGCCTCCGGACGGAACTGGAAGGCGTCCGACTCTTCGACCGGCACGTACACCGGCCGCCCCTCCGCGAACTTCACGAACTTCGGGTAGCATGCGTAGTAGGGATCGGAGAGGATCACCTCGTCCCCGCGATCCAGCAGCGCGCTGAAGAGCAGCAGCAACGCGGGCGAGCTGCCCGCGGTCACCAGGATCTGGTCCGGCGTGACGGTCACCCCGTAGCGGGCATGATAGTGCTCCGCGATGGCCTCGCGCAGCGGCAGGATGCCGAGCGGATGCGCGTAGCGGGTGCGGCCGTCCTTCAGCGCCTTCTCGGCCGCTTCCCGGATGACGGGCGGCGTGTCGAAGTCCGGCTCGCCGAACTCGAGATGGATCACGTCGGCTCCCTCGCGCTCGAGCGCCTGGGCGCGCTGGAAGACCTCGACGGCGAGGAACGGCTCGATCTCCTGCGCGCGCCGCGCGATCATGGTCACCGCCCCCGCCCGAGGCGGCGGCGCGCCGACAGCACCTCGCGGAGCATGCGCGGCCCGTGGCGCAGCACGCCGACCTTCGAGCCCGGCTGATCGGCCCAGTTCACCGGCACCTCCGCGATCCGATAGCCGCGCCCCACCGCCATCATGAGCAACTCGACGTCGAAGCCGAAGCCGTCGGTGGTGACCAGCGGGAAGAGCGCGGCCGCGACCGTCCCCCGGAAGAGCTTGAAGCCGCACTGGGTGTCCGTCACCCCAGGAACCCCGAGCCGCCGCACCAGGAAGTTGAACACGTGCCCGGAGAGCTTGCGGTGCGTGCGCACCTGCCGGATCACCGCGGGATCGTGCAGCGCGCGCGAGCCGATCGCGATGTCGGCCCCCGCGGCCACCGCCGCCTCGAGCCGCGCGACCTCCGCGATCGGGGTCGCGCCGTCGGCGTCGGCCATGAGCCGGAGCGCGCCGCTCGCGTCGGCCATGCCGACCCGCACCGCGTGTCCCTTGCCGCGGTTCTCGGCCAGGGCGTGCACGGTGACCGCGGGACGGCCCGCCGCGACCTCGCGCACCCGCTCCACCGTCCCGTCGCGGCTGCCGTCGTCCACCACGATGATCTCGTAGGGCTCGTCGCGCCCCTCGAAGTACGCCTGGATGTCCTTGAGATAGCCGGGAAGCCGCGCCGCCTCGTCGTACGCCGGGATGATCACGGACCAGCGAGGCGCGCCGCTCACCGCGGCTACGTCCACACCGGGGCGTCTGACCGGCGCCGCCGGCGGGCCACCCCGGTCTTCTGCGCCGCCTTCGCGACGTCGCGCGCCACCGCGGGCGCGATGTTCTTGTTGAACACGCTGGGGATGATGTACTCGGGCCCCAGCTCCCCGCGCCCGACGCAGGACGCGATGGCGTGGGCGGCCGCGATCTTCATCTCGTCGTTGACGAGGCGGGCGCGGGAATCGAGGAGGCCTCGGAAGAAGCCGGGGAAGCAGAGCACGTTGTTGATCTGGTTCGGGTAATCGGAGCGCCCGGTGGCCATCACCCGGACGTGGCGCTCCGCCTCCTCGGGCTGGATCTCGGGCACCGGGTTGGCCATCGCGAACACGATGCGGTCCCGTGCCATGCTCTTCACGTCTCGGACGGTCATGACCCGTGGGACGGAGAGGCCGATGAACACGTCCGCCCCCCGGATGGCATCCGACAGCCGGCCGGTGAGGCGGCGGGGATTGGTGGCCGACGCGACCCACGTCTTCATGAAATCCATGCCGACGGGGCGGCCGCGATGGATGATGCCGTGCTCGTCGACGCCGATGATGTCGCGGGTGCCGAGAGCGAGCAGGATCTTGATGGTGGCGGTGCCGGCGGCCCCGACCCCGGATACCACGACCTTGATCCGGCGGATGTCCTTGCGCACGATCTTCAGCGCGTTGAGCAGGGCCGCCAGCACCACCACCGCGGTGCCGTGCTGATCGTCGTGGAAGACCGGGATGTCCAGCTCCTTGCGGAGCCGCTCCTCCACCTCGAAGCAGCGCGGCGCCGAGATGTCCTCCAGGTTGATGCCACCGAAGGCGGGGGCGATCATCTTCACCGCGTCCACGATCTTGCCGGGATCCTTGGTGTCCAGCGCGATCGGGAAGGCGTCGACCCCGGCGAGCTCCTTGAAGAGCATCGCCTTGCCTTCCATGACCGGCATCGCCGCCTCCGGCCCGATGTCACCCAAGCCCAGCACAGCGGTGCCGTCGGTCACCACCGCGACCGCATTCTGCTTGATGGTCAGGGTGAAGGCCCGGCTGGGGTCGTCCTTGATCGCCAGGCATACCCGCGCCACTCCCGGGGTATAGGCCATGCTGAGGTCGTCCCGGGTCCGGATGGGCACCTTGCTGTGGATCTCGATCTTCCCGCCCAGGTGCATCAGGAAGGTGCGGTCGGAGATGTTGGCGACCCGGACCCCGGAGGCAGTCCGCAGCCGGTCGATGATCTCGCTGGCGTGTCGGCTGTCCCGGGCCTTGATCGTGATGTCGCGGAGCACCTGCTCCCCGGTCATCTCGACCAGGTCCACCGCGCCGATGTCGCCACCCGCTCGACCAATGGCGGAGGTGACGCGTCCCAGCATGCCGGGCTTGTTCCGGATGGCGAGCCGGACCGTGAAGCTGTAGGAGGCGCTGGGGGCAATGGCCATCAATCGCTCATCATGGCGGGCGTTTAGACGGTAGAACCGGCTGCGGCCCGGAGTCAACACATTTCCCCGGAACGATTGACCCGTCGTGGGCGCCCATGGTATCCCACCGCGTATGCTCAGGCGAGTCGCGGCCTTCTGCTTTACCGGGATCCTGATCCTGGCGGGCCCGGCGGCCGCCGAGATGCAGCGATTCACGGTCGAGTCCGGCCAGAGTCGGGCGGGGTTCGACGCGTTTCACCCCTTTCAGAACTTTTCGCTCACCAGCGAGTCGCCGACCGGCGAGATCGAGGCGGACATCGCCGATCTGAAACAGCCCATCCGAGGGCAGGTCGTGGTGCCGGCCGCATCCCTGCGATCTGCCGACAAGAAGCGCGACGTCGCCATCCACCGCACGCTGGATGCCGAGCATCAGCCGGAGATCCGGTACCGGATCGACAAGGTCGAGAGCTCGTTCAGCTCCCTTGCCGAGAACAACGATGTCCTGCTGACCATCCGCGGCGTCTTGACCATGAGAGGGGAATCTCGACCGGTCGATTTTTCCGGTCGGGTGCGACTACGCCCCGGTGGTGCGCTGTGGGTACGGGGAGAAAGCTGGATCAAGCCGCGTGATTGGGGCGTCGTCCCCATCCGAATCTGGCTGATCTCCGTCCAGGAAGCCGTGCTCGCCACATTCGACCTGGTCCTGAATAAGGCGCAGTAACCTTCCGCCGAGTCGACCTTCCCCACTATCCGGCGCGTGCTCCGAGCCGTCGGGACTGCGGCCAATTGGACACGCTCGGCCGCTGAATAATCGCCGGGTTCGACGCGTCAGCTGTTGAACCCCTGGGGCACCCGGAACGAGCCGTGACGGTCGCCGGTTTCTGGCTCGAGGGTTGCTGGTGGGCTCGCGGACTGCATCGGTTGCATCACCTCGCTCATCTAAACCGATGTGGCGGGGCCTGACAGCGTCGACACCGAGCGGCCCCAGGGAAACAATTACCGGGCGCGCGTGCACCCCTGACGATACGAGAGGCCGTAATGACTTTCAGAGAGACCGACACCGTGATGGTCGCGACAGAGGTGAGCCACTTCAAGCCGGCTCAGAGCGAGACGAAGCGGCGGGGACGCCAGCCCCAGAAGTCGAGCGCACAGAGCGCCCCTCCCGTCGATGACGAGCTGGACCGCGTGGTCGATTCCGCGGTCGAGATGGACGAGACCCCGGCCCTGTCCGAGGCGGCGCTGCGTCCCTCTGCCTCGCCGGCCGAGGATCCGGTTCGCCTGTATCTGAAGGAAATCGGCAAGGTCTCCCTCCTGCGAGCCGAAGAGGAAGTGGCGCTCGGCCGCCGCATCGAGGTGGGCCAGATCGCGCTGCGCCGCGCCCTGGGTCGGGTGCCCTTCGCGACCGCGAAGCTCCTGGTGCTGGTCGATCGCGTCCGCCGGGACGAAGTGCCGCTCGACGACGTGATCCTGCTGCCCGAGGGCGGGGAGCCCACCCCCAGCGAGGTGCGCTCGAGCCTGGCCGCGTTCGCCCGTATCCGCCGCCTGGAGCGCGAGATCGAGCGCCTGCACCAGGCGCTCCGTGACAAGCGGCGCAGCAAGACCACCCGCGCCAACTACAACAAGTGGATCGCCCAGAACCGGGATTCCATCCAGACCGTGCTCGAGCGGCTGCCCCTGAAGCCGGCGCTGGTCGATCAGCTGGTCGTCGACATCCGTCATCTCGCCAAGGGCATGAGCGGCGGAAAGTCGCGCACCGAGCTGCGGCAGCGGGAGCAGGCCGCCGGGCTGACCCGCAAGGCGCTCCTGGTCTCCCTCGGCGAGATCGAGGAGCACGACCGCGTCGTCCGTCAGGCCAAGAAGGAGCTGATGGAGGCCAACCTTCGGCTGGTGGTCTCGGTGGCCAAGCGCTACCTGGGCAGCGAGCTGTCGCTGCTGGACCTCGTGCAGGAGGGCAACATCGGCCTGATGAAGGCGGTGGACCGCTTCCAGTACCGCCGCGGCTTCAAGTTCTCGACCTACGCGACGTGGTGGATTCGTCAGGCGATCACGCGCGCGATCGCGGACCACTCGCGCACCATCCGGATCCCGGTGCACATGGTCGAGACGCTCAACCGCATCTCCCGCGTGAACCGGTCGCTGGTCAACGAGATGGGACGCGAGCCGACGCCCGAGGAGCTCGCCCAGCGCACCGGGGTGCCCGCGCGCAAGGTGCGGCTCATCCTCGAGTCCTCCCGCAAGCCGCTCTCGCTGGAGACGCCGATCGGCGACGACTCCGAGCTGGGCGACTTCCTGGAGGACAAGGGGGCGGAGTCTCCCAACGACAACCTGATCACCCAGGACCTGACGAATCAGGTGGAGCGGGCGCTCAGCACGCTGTCGCCCAAGGAGAAGGAGATTCTGAGACTGCGCTTCGGCATCGGCGAGGCCGGCGAGCACACCCTGGAAGAGGTGGGCCGACGCTTCTCGGTGACCCGCGAGCGCATCCGCCAGATCGAGACCAAGGCGCTGCGCAAGCTGCGCCATCCACTGCGAGGCCGCGCCCTCCGCGCCTTCGTCGAGAACTGATCCGGGAGGGGGGCCCACGCCCCCCTCCGTCTCTCCTCAGCGGATCAGCTTGGCGTATTGGTCGAGGAGCGGCAGGATCACGTCGCGGCCTTCCGAAGGAAGACGCAGGATCGAGCGCGTGATGCCGGCTCCCACGTAGCTCTCGAGCGTGGCCTCGTCGGGCTTGGCGCCGAACACCGAGACCGAGATCGTGTTCATGTCCCGTCCCGCCCGTGCCGCCCGCGCCTGCAGGTCCTTGAGTCCGCTCAGGATCACGTCACCGGCCCGGCCGCGCGGGAACCAGCCCTCGCAGAAATCCACCACCCGCTGAAGGGTGTGCCCGCTCTCGCCGCCCAGCAGGACGGGCGGATGCGGCTTCTGGGCCGGCTTGGGCCAGGACCAGATCGGATCGAACTTCACGTGCTCGCCCCGGAACTGCGCCTCGTCCTTCGTCCAGATCTCCTTCATGGCCAGCACCTGCTCCCGCATCCGCCGGTACCGGCTCTTGAACTCGGTCTGGTGATTCTCCATTTCCTCCGCGTTCCATCCGGCTCCGATCCCGAACAGGAAGCGGCCACCCGAGAGGAGGTCCAGGCTCGCCACCTCCTTGGCGGTGGTGATGGTGTCGCGCTCGATGATCAGGCAGATGCCGGTCCCGACCTTCAGCCGCTTGGTCGCGGCCGCCGCGGCCATCAGGGCCACGAAGGGATCGAACGTGTGCGAGTACTCCTTCGGCAGCTGGCCGCCGCCGGGAAACGGGGTGCGGCGACTGGCCGGGATGTGGGTGTGCTCCGGCACGAACAGCGACTCGAAGCCGCGCTCCTCGGCGGCGCGGGCCAGCTCGTCGATGCGGATGGCGTAGTCGGTGGCGAACATGCAAAGACCGATGTGCATGGCGTGGTCCTCCTTGTCAGACCGGCATCACTCCGTGCTTCTTCCAGGGACGCTCGACCTTCTTGGACCGGGCCATCTCCAGCGCCCGGATCACCACCGGCCGGGTCTCGCGCGGATCGATGACGTCGTCGATCAGCGCCCCGCCCGCGGCGATGTAGGGGTTGATGAGCCGCCGGAACTCCTCCACGCGGCGCGCGCGCTCCTCGGCGGGATCGGCGGCGGCCGCGATCTCCTTCCGGAAGATGATGTTGGTCCCGCCCTCCGGACCCATCACCGAGATCTCCGCGGTGGGCCACGCCACGATCAGGTCCGGCTCGTAGGCGCGCCCGCACATGACGAAGTACCCGGCGCCGTAGGCCTTGCGCACCACCACCGTGACCTTGGGCACGGTGGCCTCGCTGACCGCGTACAGCATCTTGGCCCCATGACGGATGATCCCCTGGCGCTCCACTTTGGAGCCGACCAGGAAGCCGGGCACGTCCTGCAGGAACAGCAACGGGATGTGGAAGGCGTCGCAGAGCATGATGAAGCGCGCCGCCTTGTCGGCCGAATCCACGTCGAGCGCGCCGCCCAGCACCATCGGCTGGTTGGCCACGATGCCCACCGGACGGCCGCCCATCCGGGCGAAGGCGGTGATCAGGTTGCGGGCCCAGCCGGGCTTGATCTCGAAGAAGCGCCCGTGGTCGACCAGATGCCCGATCACGTGCTTCATGTCGTAGGCGCGCCGCGCCGAGTCCGGCACCACGCTCAGCAGGCCCTCGTCCATGCGGTCGGCGGGATCGTCGCAGGGCTGGACCGGCGGCGGCTCGAGATTCGAGCCGGGGAAGAACGACAGGTACTCCTTGACCGCCGCGATGCATGCGACGTCGTCTGGCACTTCGAGGTCCGCCACCCCCGAGACCTCGGTGTGGACCCGCGAGCCGCCCAGCTCCTCCGCGCTGATGTCCTCGCCGACCACCGCCTTCACCAGCGGCGGCCCGCCGAGGGCCATGTGGCTCGTGCCCTTGACCATCGGCACGAAGTCGGCCAGGGCCGGGATGTAGGCGGTGCCCGCGGCGCCCGGGCCCATCATGGCCGCCACCATCGGCACCACTCCCGACATGATCGACTCCTCGCGGAACAGCAGGCCGGATCCGGCGAAGGTGGAGCCGATCGCCTCCTGGATGCGGGCGCCCGCCGAGTCGATCAGCCAGATCATCGGCATGCGCTTGCCGAGCGCGATCTCGCGGGCCCGGTTGCACTTCACCTCGGCGGTGCGCCCCATCGAGCCGGCCATCACCGTGAAGTCGTAGGCGATCACCGCGGCGGGCCGTCCGGCGATCCGGCCGAAACCGGTGATCACGCCGTCCGCGGGAGTCTCGCGCCCCTTCATCGCGGGCGCGACGTTGGCGTGAGTGGCGAGGACCCCGATCTCCTGGAACGACTCGGCGTCGAACAGGAGATCGAGCCGCTCCCGGACGGTGAGCTTGCCGTCCGCGCGCTGCCGGGCCACCGCGTCGGCTCCGCCCATTCCGAGCGCGCGCTCACGGCGCGCGCGCAGATCGTCGACGAGGTCCTTCATTCCCACGGGTCAGCCCTTGACCACTGCGACGCGATAGGTGTTGATCCCGGTGTCGGGCGGCGAGCCGCTGATCAGCGTGATCATCGTGGCCGCCTCACTGCGGTGATGAGTCGCGTGGTTGACCACGTGCTGCAGCAGCGGACCCAGCGCCACGCTGAACGCCTTGCCCTGGGTGTTCTGGTAGCTCACGACCCGGGCGAGATCGGCTTCGCTCACCGCGTTCACGAAGGCGCCCTGCTCTCGCTCGAGCGCGTCCCACTGCTCCCGAAGGGCGGCGATGGAGGCGAAGTCGCCGTCGCCCATCAGCCGGCGGGGAGAGGAGCCCTGCCAGCGCCGCAGCCACGAGAGATCGGCGCCGTAGACGTGCGCGAACATGCCCTTGAGCGTGGGAAAGCTCCAGTGGGCCCCCATGTCGCGGGTGGCCCCGTCGCCGAGGCCGGCCGCGATGTCGAGGAGGTGACGGTTCGCCCAGTGGTGATACTCGTACAGCTCGCGGATCAGCGCGACGGCCATCGGCGTGTCCTCGGCCGCGACCCTAGTCGATCACCGCGACGGTGTCTCCCTCTTGCACCGTCTGCCCCTCGGCGACCCGGATCTCGCGCACCTTGCCGGCCCGGGGCGCCTCCACCGGGATCTCCATCTTCATGGACTCGAGCACGATGACCGGATCTCCGGCGGCCACCGCGTCTCCGGGCTTGGTGGTGACCTGGAAGACCACGCCGGTGATATGGGCCTTGACGTCCTCGGACATTGAGCGCTCCTTGTCGTTCCGCGGAGGAATTTCGCGCGGCGCCTCTCGAGGCGGCCGCATTCTCTCACATCCCGCCGAGCCGTGACGGGCCGGACGGCCGCGCTAGTACGGCAGGCTCTCGCGACCCAGCAGCTCGCGAGCCACCACCATCTTCATGACCTCGGAGGCGCCGTCGCCGATCTCGAGGCCGATGACGTCGCGCATGCGCTGCTCGAAGGGCAGCTCGTCGGTGTAGCCGTAGTGCCCGTGCAGCAGCAGACACTGGTGGATCGTGTCCACCGACAGACGCGGGCCCCACCACTTGGTCATCGCCGATTCCTTGGTGTGAGGCTTCCCCTGATCCGCGAGCCAGAGCGCCCGGTAGCAGAGCCAGCGGCAGGCCTCCACGTGCGTGGCCGCCTCCGCGATGGAGAACGACACGCCCTGGAAGCGCGCGAGCGGATGGCCGAACGCCTTGCGCTCGCGCACGTAGGCCATGGTCTCCTCGACCGACTGCTGGGCCACGCCCAGGCACGCCAGCGCGATGCCGATGCGGTTGTAGTCGAAGCCCTGCATGACCCGGTAGAAGCCGGTGCCCTCCTCACCGAGGCGATGCGAGCCCGGAATCCGCACGTGATCGAAGCTCAGCACCGCGCGCGCGATGGCGCGCGTGCCCATGTCGCGCAGCGGGCTCCGCGAGACCCCGGGCAGGTCGAGCGGCACCAGGAAGGCGGTGATGCCCCGCGCCCGTGTCCCCGGATCGGTGCGCGCGAACACGATGGCGGCGTGCGCGGCCATGCCCAGGCTGATCCCCGACTTCTCGCCAGTGAGCACGTAGCCGTCGCCGTCGCGCTCGGCGCGGCAGGCCAGGTTGGCCGCGTCGGAGCCCGCGCCCGGCTCGGTGAGGGCCAGGGCCACCACCGCCTCGCCGGCCGCGGTGGGAGGGAGCCATCGCGCCTTGAGCGCCTCCGGCGCGCTGCCGCCGAGGATCTCGCCGGCCAGCCCGGCCAGCTGGATGCCGTAGGTGCAGCTGAAGTCGCCGCGCCCGATCTCCTCCATCGCGATGCCGTAGGTCAGGAAGTCGGCTTCCTGGCCCCCGTAGGTCGCGGGGATCCGTAGCCCCAGGATCCCCAGCTCGCCCATGCGCCGCCACGCCTCCGCGGGAAACTGCCCGCTGCGGTCCCAGGCCGCGGAGTGCGGCGCCAGCTCCTTCCGGGCGAACTGGCGGAGGGTGCGACTCAGGGCTTCCTGCTCGGGCGAGAGCTGCAGATCCATGGCGCCGTCCCCGCTCACATCATGGTATAGCCGCCGCTCACCGAGAGGGTCTGCCCCGTGATGAAGCCGGCGGCGGCGGAGGCCAGGAACAGCACGGCGGGTGCCACGTCCTCGGGCCGGCCGACGCGCCGGAGTGGATAGGCCTTGGCAATGCGCGCCTGCATGTCGGGCGCGCTAAAGGCGCGATTGGCCTCGGCGGCCCACATGCTGCGGTCGCCGAAATCCTCTTCGGACGCGGGGATCGTCATGCCCGGGCATACGACGTTGAGGCGGATCCCATGACGGCCCACCTCGCGGGCCAGGCTCTTGCTGAGGGCGATCACGCCGGCCTTGCAGGCCCCGTACACGCCCTCGCGGAACTCGCCCATGCGCCCGGCGTCCGAGCCCATGCTCACGATCGCGCCCGCCTTGCGGGCGATCATGCCGTCGAGCACCGCGCGGGTGCAGTTGATCATGCCCCACAGGTTGAGCTGGATCTCGCGCTCCCACTCCGTCCGCTCCTTCTCCACGAAGAGGCGGTCGAAGGTCCAGCCGACGTTGTTCACCAGCACATCCACCCGGCCCGCGCGGCCCTCGACCTCGCGCACCATCGACTGCACCGACTCCCACCGGGTCACGTCGGTCGGGAGCAGGGTGGCGGAGGCGGCGCCGAGATCCCGGGCCTCGGCCACGACCTTCGTGCCCTGCCCCTCGTCGATCTCGGCGACCGTGAGGTGCGCGCCCTCGCGCGCGAACGCGAGGGCGATCGCCCGCCCGATGTTGGAGCCGCCACCGGTGACGATCACGCTCTTGTCCGCCAGTTCGAGATTCATGTTGGCTTCTCCGTGCGCCGGGCCCGTTCGGCCACCAGGTCACGTAGCTTGTACTTCTGGATCTTGCCGCTCGGCGTGGTGGGGAACTCGGAGACGACCTCGAGGCGCTCCGGGAACTTCTGTCGGGCCAGGTGGTGACGCTCCAGGAAGCTCACGATCTCGCCCAGCGTGATCGTCTGTCCCTCGCGCGGGATCACCACCGCGCACGCCCGTTCCCCCAGCCGGGGATCGGGCGTGGCCACGATCGCGACGCCGGCGACCTTCGGATGAGTGTAGAGCAGGTTCTCGACCTCCACGACCGGGATGTTCTCGCCCCCCCGGATGATGAGATCCTTCGAGCGGCCGGTGATCGCCAGGTACCCGTCGCGGTCGAGGGTGCCGCGGTCCCCGGTGCGGAACCATGAGTCGGCGGTGTGGGCCTCGGCGGTGAACTGCGGCCGCCGGAAGTAGCCGACGAACTGGGCGGCCCCGCGCGCCAGCAGATCGCCCTCCACGCCGGGCGGTACGGGCGTCCCGTCGTCGTCCACGATCCGCAGCTCCATGCCGGCCAGCGGAGAGCCGTCGCTGCCGACGATCTTCCCCTCGTCGTCGCGCAGGCCGTTGCAGGTGACCATCCCGTTCTCGGTCATCCCCCACCCCGCCGAGATGACGCACCCGAGGCGCTCGCGCGCGTCCCGCACCAGGGCGCGCGGGATCGGCGCCCCGGCGGAGATGAACAGGCGCAGCGAGGAGCGATCACGACCGGTCTCGAGATACGTGAGATCGCGCAGGAACGGGGTCGCGCCCATCGAGAACGTCACCCCTTGGCCCTCGATCAGGCGGGCGGCCTCCTCCACGTTCCAGACGTCCATCCAGACCGTGGTGGCGCCCAGCAGCAGGTTCAGGCAGTGGCCAAACAGAAAGCCGGTCTGATGGCCGACGGTCGAGGCCATCAGTAGCACGTCGCGCTCGGTCAGATCGAGCCGCTCGATCGCCAGATGGAGCGTGGACAGCGTGGTGTTCTGGGTGTGCATGACCCCCTTGGGCTCGCCGGTGGTGCCCGAGGTGAACACCACCTCGTGGACCGCGTCGGGTGGCGTGCCCGGGAACTCGCGCCGGCCCTCGCGGGCCTCCCACGCCTCGTCGGTGAGGGTGCGAAGCGGCGTGGTGCCGGCCGGCCCGTCGCCCCGGGCCACGAACACGTGCTCGAGGCGCGGCAACTCCGCGCGCAGGCCGGCCAGCATGCCGGCGTGGTCGAACCCGCGAAACGTGGCGGGCACCACCGCCACCTGCGACTCGAGGAGCCCCAGCATGAAGCGCACCTCGCTGGCGCGGTAGGTCGGCGGAATCGGATTGATCACCGCCCCGAGCCGGAGCGCGGCCAGGAACACCACGATCGCCTCGCTCCAGTTGGGCATCTGGCAGGAGATGACCCGCCCTGGCTCCACGCCGTGAGAGCGAAGCCCGTGGGCTACCCGGTCCGCCGCCCGCGCCAGCTCGCTCCACGACAGGCGCCCGCGGGCGTCGACCAGGGCGGTCTTGTCCGGTCGCGTGCGGGCCCAGCGGTCGAGATAGGTCAGCAGGCTCTCGTTGCGCCAGAACCCCGCCGCGGTCATCGCCCGCGTCCGCGCGTCGGTGAGGGTTGTCTCCATCGCGCCGGCTTCGAGCGACGCCTCAGCGGAAGGCGCCCTGCTCCACCATCTGCGTGTGCACCGCGCCCGCGCGGAACGCGGGGCTGTCCACGACGCGCTGCTGGAAGGGGATGACCGTCTTCACGCCCTCGACCACGAAGGCCGCGAGAGCCCCACGCATCCGCTCGATCGCGTCGACCCGGGTGGCGCCGGTGGCGATGAGCTTCGCGAGCAGCGGATCGTAGTGCACCGAGACCTCCACGCCCTCGGCCACTCCGCACTCGACGCGCACGCCGGGTCCGGCGGGAAGCACCAGCCGGGAGATGCGCCCGGGCGACGGCATGAAGTTGCGGGCCGGGTCCTCGGCATAGACGCGGCACTCGATACTGCACCCGCGCTGGGGCACCTGCTCCTGCGTCCACGGCAGCGGCTCCCCGGACGCCACCCGCAGCTGCGCCTGCACCAGGTCCAGACCCGTCACCTCTTCGGTCACCGGATGCTCGACCTGCAGGCGCGTGTTCATCTCGAGGAAGTAGAACTGCTCACCGTGGACGATGAACTCCATCGTCCCCGCGTTCACGTAGCCGACCGCGCGCGCCCCCGCGACCGCCGCCTCGGTCAGCCGGGCCCTGAGCGCGGCCGGGAGGTTGGGCGCCGGGCTCTCCTCGACCAGCTTCTGATGCCGGCGCTGGATGGAGCACTCGCGCTCGTGCAGGTGGACGACTCGGCCGCCGGCATCGCCGAAGACCTGGACCTCGACGTGGCGTGGGTTCTCCAGGTAACGCTCCACGAATAGCGCGCCCGAGCCGAAGGCGGACTGCGCCCGCCGCTGCGCCGCGGTGAAGGCGGAGGCCAGCCCCGCCTCGTCCGGCACCCGCACCATCCCGATGCCGCCGCCGCCCGCGGCCGCCTTGACCATCACCGGATAGCCGACGCGGGCCGCGACCTCGCGCGCGGCGTCCACCGAGTCCACCGGCCCCGTGCTGCCCGGGACCACCGGGA
This sequence comes from Candidatus Methylomirabilota bacterium, assembly GCA_035315345.1. Taxonomy (NCBI): domain Bacteria; phylum Methylomirabilota (SeqCode); species Candidatus Methylomirabilota bacterium. The sequence goes on along the minus strand of DATFYA010000003.1, from coordinate 22,953 downwards.
CCCCCGCCGCGGACATCAGCGCGCGCGCCGCGACCTTGTCGCCCATCTGCTGGATCACCCGCCACGACGGGCCGATGAACACGAGCCCGGCCGCCTCGCAGGCCTGGGCGAAGCGCCAGTTCTCCGAGAGGAATCCGTAGCCGGGATGGACGGCCTCGGCCTTCGTCCGACGCGCCGCCTCGAGCAGTCGAGCGATGTCGAGATAGCTGTCGCGCGCCGGCGCCGGGCCGATCGCCACCGCCTCGTCGGCGTCCGCCACATGGGGCCAGCCCGCGTCGGCCTCGGAGTAGACCGCGATCGCATGGATCCCCATTGTGCGGCAGCCCCGGATGACGCGACGGGCGATCTCCCCCCGGTTGGCGATCAGGACGCGCTGGAGCACGTCACTCAGGCCGGCTGGACGGCGGAGGCGGAGACGGTCTCGAGCGCGGCGATGCGCCAGTCGGCTCCGTCGGACACCCAGCGCATCAGCAGGGTGATCGGCTGGGCGGGACCGTCGATGCGCAGCTTCACCAGCCGGTGCGCGCCGACGCGGGCGAACGCCACGACCCGATGCCGGCCTCCGCGCGCGTCGCCGAGCCGCGCGGTCACCTCGGGGCCCGGGACCGTTTCGGCGCTGAGCCACCGGCGCACCGCGGTCGGGTCGCCGGCGACCAGCGCCTCGCCGAGCGCGGCGAGTGCGGCGGCCAGCTCGGGAGCGATCCGCCACTCCGTGGTCGAGCGCTCGAGGCGGATGAACTCGGCCGCGTCGTCGCTCAGCGGGGCGGTGGCGGCCTCGGCGGACGCGCGCGTGACCGGCTCCGTTCCGGTGACGCCGCCCGACGCGTGCAGGAGCGTCCAGAGCCGCACCTCGCGCGCGTGGGCTCGCCGCTCGAGCTCGGGAGACCGCAGCAGATGACGCAGGACGGTCTCACCCGCGGTGATGTGCCGGCGCTCGTCTTCGATGGCGCGAGCGAGAATGCGGCAGGTGGGGGGCTCGTACACCGCGTTTGCCCGGGCGAGGTGCGCCTCGTAGGTGGCGAGCAGGTGCGGCTTCAGCACCCGATAGACCGCGACCAACCGCTCGATCGTCTCGCCGGGAGCCTCGGCTTCCTCCAGCGCGTCCATGAACGCGACCAGCCCGGCGCTCGCCGGCTCGGAGACCTGGGCAGCCGCGCGCAGCTCGGGCAGGCGCTTGCCCCAGGCGTCGGCGTGCTGGGCGTTGTCCCACACGTGCCGGCCCATGAGCAGCTTGGCGGACAGCTCAGGGGTCAGCGCGATCCAGCCGCCGAGGATCCGGGTCATCCGCTCGACCGCGTAACGGTAATGCCGGACGGTCCTCGCGGAGTCGTCGACCTCCAGATGACCGGCCAGCGGGTGGGACACGACGCGATCCTAGTAGACGGCCGACCGCTGGGTGGTGCGGATCAGTCGCGCGATCTCCTCGTCGGTGAAGCCGCCCTCGCGGCGCGCCTCGGTGGCGATCGAGATCGGCACCATCTCGTGCGGGCCCTCGCGGCGAATTCCGCCCAGGTTGAAGCGCTCGTCGATGGTCTCCTGGAACTCGATGGCCCGGCGGCGCCGCTCCGGATCGCCCTCGGTGAGACGGGTCAGCCACTTCGATCCCATCCGGACGTGGGTGATCTCGTCGGCGAGTACGTAGTCGACTGCGCGCTCCAGGATCGGATCGCCCATCTTGCGCGCGATGTGCACCAGCTGGTTGAACACGTCGCAGGCCAGGCCCTCGAGGCCGCGGTTCACCCCGGCCACCCGCGCCGCCGCATCCTCCGCGCAGGCGCAGCGCCAGAGGATCGTCGTCTCCGGGAACTCGCCGATGTAGCCGTCCAGGTGCTCGAGCAGACGCACGTAGATCTCCACGTGCCGCGACTCGTCCCATACCTGTCGCGCCATGTCCATGGTGAACTCCCACGGCGCGTCGGGGAAATCGTAGACCGTGCGGCCCGCGCCCTCCATGGCCTGCAGCTCGCCCACCATGATGCCGTGCACCCGTTCCTTGATCGCGTCGGGGGAGAGCAGGTCGGGGAACGGCGGCAGCCCCTGGTCGATCTTCAGCTGCGCCACTTCGCGGGCTCGCATGCGGACGAGACGGTCCTCGCGGGCCAGCTTGTCGTAGGCGATCGGACGTTCCATTGAGCCTCTCCGGGCGACGAAATGAACCGCTATTCAGCGAGTCTAGCCGAACGCCCGAGGGAAGGCAACGCGAGCACGGCCGGTCATGCGTTACGCCCGAAAGGGCGCGGACCGCGGCGGGGCTTCCGCAGCAGGCTCGCCGGCCGGAGCGAATCCTCGCCGAAGCGCGCGGTCACCCGATCCATCGCCCGCGCGAGGCGCTCGCGGCGCGCGGTGTCCGGCTCCAGTAGGGAAAGCTGGCCGGACGCAGCGGGGCCGAGCCCCGACACGGAGAGACCGATCAGGCGCACCGCCTGCCCGAGCGGAATCCGGTCGAGCAGCGCGCGGGCCCGCCGATAGATGGCGAGGCCGTCCTGCGTCGGGTCGTCGGTGTGGCGGCGCGTCAGGGTGGAGAAGTCCGCGAAGCGGAGCTTGAGCGTCACGCATCGGCCCGCATAGCCCTCGTCGCGCAGCTCGCGGGCCACCCGCTCGGCCTGCTCGCGCAGCGTCGCGGTCAGGCGCTCGACGTCGCGGTGGTCCTGTCCGAAGGTCTCCTCGGCGCCCATGGACTTGGGCGGCGCGAACGGCTCGACCGTGCGATCGTCGCGTCCGAAGGCCAGATCGTGCAGCCCGCGGGCCCCCGAGCCGAATCTCGCTTCCAGGTACGGAAGCGGCAGCGAGGCGAGCTGGCCGATGGTGTTGATGCCCATCTCCTCCAGCGACGCGCCGGTGACGCGGCCCACTCCCCACAGCCGCGAGACCGGCAGCGGAGCCAGGAAGTCGGCCTCGGCGCCGGGCGCCACCACCACGAGCCCGTCCGGCTTGCGGAGATCCGAGGCCACCTTCGCCACGAACATGTTCGCGGCGACGCCCACCGACGCGGTGAGCGAGAGCGCCTCCGCGATGCGCGACTTGATGGCGCGCGCGACCGTCGGGCCGTCGCCGTGGAGCCCTTCGGTGCCGGTGACGTCGAGGAACGCCTCGTCGATCGAGAGCGGCTCCAGCAGGGGCGTGAACGCCGCGAGGATCTCCATGACCTGTCGGGAGACCGCCGCGTACTTGGCCATGTCCACCGGGAGGAACGAGCCCTGGGGACAGAGGCGGGCGGCGCGTCCGATCGGCATCGCCGAGTGCACGCCGAACCGCCGCGCCTCGTACGAGGCGGCCGACACCACGCCCCGGCCCGACGGGTCCGCGCCGACGATGACCGGCCGCCCGCGCAATTCCGGCCGGTCGCGCTGCTCCACGGACGCGTAGAACGCGTCCATGTCGACGTGGAGGATCGTCCGCGTCACTGCGGACGGGAGGGAAGAAGAATCAGCGGGTGACGGTGCGCCCGCGCCACTTGTCGATGGACTTCTTGGAGAAGAGCCACTTGCCCTCGTGCTCGACGGCCGGGATGCGGCGCTCGATCGCCATCTGGGTCACGACCTTCTCGTCCATCGCGAGGTACCGGGAGGCTTCCTTCACGTCCATGGTGTCCTTGGGCAGCACGTCGATAGACCCCCTTGTGGGAAGAGCTCAGTGAGTGCGCGCGTCCGCCGCGTCGGCCATCTTCTTCAGCCGCTCGAGCTCGGCCTCCAGCGAGTGGATCCGGTCGGCCATCTGCTCGAGCGTGCGGGCGAGCGGATCCGGGAGATCGGTCTGGTTGAGATCGATGCCGCCGGTCACCCGCTCGCCGTTCCGGAACGTGATGCGCCCGGGCACGCCGACCACCACGCAGTTCTCCGGAACCTCGCGCACCACCACCGAGCCGGCGCCGATCCGGCTGCCCGCCCCGATGGTGAAGCCGCCGAGCACCGCGGCGCCCGCGCCGATCGTCACGTTGTCGCCGATGGTGGGATGACGCTTCTCGCGCTTGGCGCTGGTGCCCCCGAGGGTGACCCCCTGCAGGATGCTGACGTTCTCCCCGATCTCGGCGGTCTCGCCGATGACGATCCCCATGCCGTGATCGATGAAGAGCCCGGGGCCGAGGACCGCCGCGGGGTGGATCTCGATACCGGTGAGGAACCGCCCCACGTGGGAGAGCCACCGGCCGCCGAGCTTCCAGCCCGCGCCCCACAACCGGTGGGCCACGCGGTGGATCCAGATCGCGTGCACGCCCGGCGTGCAGAGGACGACTTCCACCGCCGACCGCGCGGCCGGATCGCGCTCCAGCACCGTCCTCACGTCCCGCCGCATCTGCTCAAGCATTTCGGTCGCTCCTTGTGTCCGCCGGCTCGGGGTGTCGCGCGCCTCGCCCTCGCCCACGCCGTCCGGATTCCGCGCCGTCGGGATTCCGCATCATGCCTACATTCCGCGGGTTCCGGTAGCGATCGATGAGCCTCGGGCGGCCGCGGGCCCGAGCATCGCCCCCCGACCGGCTCAGGCCCGCGCGGGCATGGCGCTCCGGAGCTTCGCCACCAGCGGCTCGGTGGACTCGATCACGTAGTCGATGTCCTCCGCGGTCGTGCTGCGGCCGAGCGAATGCCGCACCGCGCCCATCGCCCAATCGAGCGGCACGCCCATGGCCACCAGCACGTACGACGGCTCCACGTTGCCGGAGGTACAGGCCGACCCCGCCGACACGCCGATGCCCTTCAGATCCAGCCCGAGAACGATCGATTCGGACTCCACGTGCCGGAAGCACACGTTGCAGGTGCCGGGCACCCGCTGGGTGGGATGGCCGTTCAGCCGCACCTCGGGGACCCGGCGGCTCAGACCCTCCCAGAGCCGCTCTCGGAGCGCGGTCAGCCGCTGGGCCTCCTCGGCCATGTCGCGCCCGCGAACCTCGACCGCCTTGCCGAAGCCCACGATCCCGGCCACGTTCTCGGTCCCGGCTCGGCGCCGGCGCTCGTGCTCGCCGCCGTGCTGGACCGACACCATCTTGGTGCCCTTTCTGATGTACAGGCCGGCGACTCCCTTGGGCCCGTAGATCTTGTGACCAGAGAACGAGAGCATGTCGATGTTGAACGCGTCGAGGTCGATCGGCACCTTGCCGAAGGTCTGCACCGCGTCCATGTGGAACGGGATGTTGTGCTCCCGGGCGATCGCGCCCAGCTCGCGCGCGGGCTGGACGGTGCCGATCTCGGAGTTGGCGTGCATGATCGAGATCAGGATGGTGTCGGGCCGGATCGCCCGGCGCAGCGCATCGGGATCCACCATCCCGAAGCCGTCCACGTCCAGATAGGTCGCGTCGAAGCCCATCGTCTCGAGGTTCTGCACCGCCCGCAGCACCGCGTGGTGCTCGATCTTGCTGGTGATGATGTGCCCGGAGCGCCGGGCCATCGCCACCCCCTTGACCGCCATGTTGTCGGACTCGGTGCCACCGGAGGTGAAGACGATCTCTTCCTTGCCAACCCGCAGGAAGTGGGCGACCTGCTCCCGCGCGGTCTCCAGCCCCTCGCGCGCGGCGCGGCCGAAGCCGTGCACGCTCGACGGATTGCCGAAGCGCTCGCTGAAGTACGGCAGCATCGCGTCCACCACCTCCGGATGCACCGGGGTGGACGCGTTGTGATCGAGATAGACTTGACGGTTCATTGACGCTCCCCTTTCACGATGTTACGCTTCGCCGCCATGGCTCTCGCCAGTCGGAAGCTGGGCCTGATGGTCTCCACCGCGCCCGATCACCCGAATCTCGACACCGCGCTCGGACTGTCCCGCGCGGCGCTCGACGCGGGCGGCGACGTGTACCTGTACCTGATCGACGATGCGGTGGCCGCGGTGGAGGACGCCCGCCTGCAGGCCCTCGCCGAGCGTGGCCTCAAGCTGTTCGTGTGCGCGTACGGCTGTCAGAAGCGACGCCTGCCTCTGTCGGATCGCGCCACCAACTGCGGCCTGGTCGTGCTCACCGACGTGATCAACGGCACCGACCGCTTCATCGCGCTCAACTAGCCCGCGTGCGGCCGTGAGTCCGAGCCAGCCCACCCTCGTCGTCATCTCCGAGGACCCGCGCGTCTCGCATCGGGCCAACGAGGCCATGCGTATCGCGCTCGGCATCGTCGCCGGCGACAACGAGGTGCACGTGGTGCTCACCGGGCCCGCGGTCCACCTGCTCGACGAGGACACCGACGATCTGATCGACGGCGACGACATCGCCAAGTTCCGCGCCTCGCTCAAGAAGCTCGGGGTGACCTTCCACGTGGAGGGGGCGCTGCCCACCCACCCCGACTGGAATGCCGACGGCCACCCGGTCGTCTCGGTGAGCCGGGAGGAGATCGCGGCACTGGTGCCCCGGGCCACGCGGTTCCTCGTGTTCTGATGGCCGGCTTCCTCCATCTGGTCAAGAGCGATTCGGCCACGCTCGCCGCGTCGGTGATCGAAGCCAACCGGCGCGAGCCCGGCGCCCGCGTCACGGTGGTGCTGCTCGACGGCGCCGCCGCGCCCACGCTGGCCGCCGACGTCACGGTGCGCCGGCTCGCCGAGGGCGATCTGGACTACGCCGAGCTGCTCGACCTGATCTTCGCTCACGATCACGTGGTGACCTGGTAGCTCAGCGGTCCTGGTACTCCTCGTGCCATTTCATCTGGATGGCCTCGAGGAGCCCCTCGTTGGAGTTCTTGGCCTCGTCGCTGAATCCGGGCAGCGCCACCACCCACTTGTGCATGTCGGTGAAGCGGACCGTGAGCGGGTCCACGTCCGGGTGCGCCTCCATCAGCGCCAGCGCGATGTCCTCGGCGTCCGTCCACTTCATGTCGGCCCCTTTACTTGGGTATCTCCACCACCACGTCGCCACGGACCACCGCCTGACAGCCCAGCCGCGAGTGCAGGGTGAGCCCCTCCGCGGTATCGAGGCGGTCCTCCTCGTCCGGCTCCATGGACGACAGGTTCTGCTCGCCTTCCCGAACCACCACGTGACAGGTGGTGCACGCGCAGCTGCCGCCGCAATTGTGCTCGAGATGGATATCGTTGGCGAGGGCGATGTCGAGCAGCGATCCCGGCCGCCCGTGGTCGGCGAGCGGATACTGGCTGTCGTCGACCTCGACCGTCTTGTTCAGGGGCAGGAACGTGACCTTGTGCACCGCCATCAGGAGCTCTCCGAATTTTCCAGCAGTCGGTCCGCGCGCCGGGACGTGACCGCGTCCTTGATGGCCGCTTCCATCATCCGGTCCGCGAGCGGCGCGGTGGCTTCGTTGAGCGCGATGGTGAGATCGCGGATCCGGTCGCGATCGGCCCCGGACCGCACGGCCTGCAGCGCGGCCAGCGCGCCCTCGATGATGGCCCGCTCCTCCGCGGTGGCGATGGCGCCGGCCTGGCGAAGCGCGCGCTCCACGTGGTTGATCACGGTGTCGGCCTCGGTGCGCGTCTCGATGAGGAGTCGCGCCTCCACGTCGGCCTCCGCGTGGGTGAACGAGTCCTCCACCATCTGCTCCACCTGGGCCTCGGTGAGTCCGTAGGTGGGCGTGACCTGGACGCTGGCCGCCTTGCCGGTCCGCAGCTCGCGGGCCTGCACCTGCAGGATGCCGTTGGCGTCGATCAGGAACGTGACCTCGATCTTGGGCATCCCGGCCGGCATCGGGTCCACCCCGGCCAGGTCGAAGCGGGCCAGCGACCGATTGTCCTTGGCCAGCTCGCGCTCACCCTGGAGCACGTGCATGTCGATCGTGGTCTGCCCGTCCACCGACGTCGTGAAGTACTCCTTGGCCAGGGTCGGGATGGTGGTGTTGCGCGGGATCAGCACGCTCACGATGCCGCCCAAGGTCTCGATGCCGAGAGAGAGCGGGGTCACGTCCAGCAGCAGCAAGTCGGTGATTCCGCCGGCCAGGATCTGCGCCTGCACCGCCGCGCCCAACGCGACCACCTCGTCCGGGTTCAGGCGGCTGTGCGGAGTCCGGCCGAACAGCTCCTCGACCCGTCGCCGGACCAGCGGCATCCGCGTGGCGCCGCCGACCAGCACCACCTGCTCGATCCGAGCCGGATCGAGCCCGGCGTCGGTCAGGGCCTGCCGGCACGGACCGAGAGTGGCCGCCACCAGCGGCTCGACCAGGGCCTCGATCTCGGCTCGGGCGATGTCTCGCCGGTACGTGAACCGCTCGAAGGGGATCGTGAGCACGGTGCGCTCCTCGAACGACAGCCGACACTTGGCCGCCTCCGCCCCGAGACGGATCTCCTGGAGCGCCTCCGCGTCGCCGCTCAGGTCGGCTCCGTGACCGGCCTGGATGTCGGCCAGGATCCAGTCCACGATCGCCCGATCGAAGTCGTCGCCGCCCAGGTGCGTGTCGCCGTTGGTGGCCAGCACCTCGAAGACGCCGTCCTTCACCCGCAGGATCGAGATGTCGAACGTGCCGCCGCCCAGGTCGTACACCGCGATCTGGCCTTCCGCCATCCGCTGCAGCCCGTAGGCGAGCGAGGCGGCGGTGGGCTCGTTGACGATCCGCAGGACGTCGAGGCCGGCGATGCGGCCGGCGTCCTTGGTGGCCTGCCGTTGGGCGTCGTTGAAGTAGGCGGGCACCGTGATCACCGCCTGCTCCACCGGCTCGCCGAAGTGGGCCTCGGCGCGCTGCTTGAGGGCGCGCAGCACGTGGGCGGAGACCTCGGGCGGGGTCACCTCGCGGTCGCCGATGCGAATCGTCACCACTTCCGCGTGCGGCGTCACCGGGAACGGCAGCCGGGACAGATCGTCCTTCACGTCGTCGTAGCCGCGACCCATGAGCCGCTTCACCGAATACACGGTGCGCGCGGCGTTGCGGGCGAGCTGACGGCGCGCCGCCTCGCCGACCACCACGCCGTTGGGCGTCCAGGCCACGACGGAGGGCAGCAACGCGCGGCCCTCCGCGTCCGGGATCACCCGCGGGATGCCGCCCTCCACGTGGGCGACGAGGCTGTTGGTCGTGCCCAGGTCAATGCCGACGATGCGAGACATCGCTCTCTTCGCGCTCTCCCAGCGCCTCGGTCAGGTCGTCGATCACGGTGCGCAGGTACGCCCGAGTCGCGAGACGCTGCTTGAACCACTCGAGCAGCGCCTCGCGGTCGCCGCCCCCTTCGACCAGCCGGTCCCACTCCCCCGCGCGGCCGACGATGGCGTCGGCTTCGGCCGCATGGCGCGCCTCGAGTCGCGCGCGCTCCTCGCGGAGGCGCTCTCCCGCCGCGGGGCTCATGCCCTCGGCCTTGGCTTCCTCGAGCGCCTCCTGGACTTCCAGCATCTCCTGGAGCAGCTCCCGCGGCGCCCGCGGCTTGTCGGTCGCGCCCTCGCGAACCTCCCGCCCCTCCTCCAGCGCGATCAGGTACTCGACTCGCGGCAGCGGGTCCCGCAGGGCCCGATAGGCGCGGTTGACCAGGGCCGAGCGCGCGAGCGTCTCCGCCTGTTGCTCGGGCGCCGCCCCCTGGTGGAAGTCGGGGTGGTGCTCGCGCGACAGCTCGTAGAAGCGCCGCTGCAGCGCCGCTCCGTCCACCGTCAGCTTGCGGGGCAGCCCGAATACCGTGAAGTAGTCGCTCACCGATCGCTCCTGAAAAGAAGAACGGGCCCGTCCGGGCCCGTTGTCGTCCGCCGCGATCCGGGCCCTAGGCCGAGAACGACGTGCCGCACCCACAGCTCGATTTCGCGTTGGGATTGACGAACGTGAAGCCGCCCGTCAGCCCCTGCATCACGTAGTCGAGGGTGGTGCCGTTGAGGTACAGGTAGCTCTTCTTGTCACACACGACCTGGACCCCGTCGATCTCGAACGTCTTGTCGTGAGGCCCGATCTCGTTGTCGAGCTCCAGCGAATAAGACAAGCCCGAGCAGCCTCCGCCCTTGACCCCCATGCGGAGATACACGTTCTCCAGCTTCTGGGCCTCGATGAGGCCCTTCACCTGTTTCACCGCGTTGTCGGTCATCGCGAGCGCCATGGCGTCGGTCCCCTCCTCTTAGGACGCGTCCCGCCCGGACGGGGCTTCGCTCTTGTTCCACTTCTCGCGGTAGTCCTGGAGCGCGGCCTTGATCGCGTCCTCGGCCAGCACGGAGCAGTGGATCTTCACGGGCGGCAGCTTCAGTTCGCTCACGATGTCCGTGTTCTTGATCTTGGCCGCCTCGTCCACCGTCCGGCCCTTCAGCCATTCGGTGGCCAGGCTGGAGGAGGCGATGGCGCTGCCGCAGCCGAAGGTCTTGAACTTGGCGTCTTCGATGACGCCGGTGTCGACATTGACCTTGATCTGCAGCTTCATGACGTCGCCGCATTCCGGCGCGCCCACCAGGCCCGTCCCGACCCCGGGGGTGTCCTTGGTGAAGGACCCCACGTTGCGCGGGTTGTTGTAGTGGTCGACTACCTTATCGCTGTAGGCCATGTCCGCACATCCTCCTGAGTGATTGCCTGAGGGCTCGCGCCCGCTATTCCGCTTTCCAGTGGATCGACTTCAGGTCCACGCCTTCCTTCGCCAGCTCGTACAGCGGCGACATCTCCCGCAGCCGCTGGATGACCTCGACCGTCTTGCGCGCCACGAAGTCCACCTCCTCCTCGGTGGTGAACCGGTGCAGCCCGAAGCGGATGGACGAGTGGGCCAGCTCCGAGTCCACCCCGAGGGCGGAGATGACGTAGGAGGGCTCGAGCGTCGCCGAGGTGCAGGCCGAGCCCGAGGCCAGCGCGGCTTCGCGGTTGAGCCCCATGAGCACGGACTCGCCCTCGACGTAGGCGAACGAGATGTTCAGGTTGTGGGGCAGCCGCAGCGTCGGGTGGCCGTTGACGTAGGCTTCGTCCACCTTCGAGACGATCTGCTCCTGCAGCCGGTCCCGGAGGGCGGCCAGCCGCGTCGACTCCTCCGCCATCTCCTCGCGGGCGATCTCGGCCGCCTTGCCGAAGCCGACCGCCAGGGGGACCGGCACCGTGCCCGATCGCATGCCGCGCTCGTGACCGCCGCCGTCCACCATGGGGGCTAGGCGCACGCGCGGGTTCTTCCGCCGCACGTACAGCGCGCCAACACCCTTGGGGCCGTAGAGCATGTGGGCGGTGGCCGAGAGCAGGTCGACACCCATGGCCTCGACGTCCACCGGGATCTTGCCGACCGCCTGAGTGGCGTCGGTATGGAACAGGATCCCCTTCTCCTTGGCCAGCTTGCCCAGCTCGGCGATCGGCTGGATCGTCCCGATCTCATTGTTGGCGAACATCACCGAGACGAGGACGGTCTTCGGAGTCAGGGCCGCGCGCACCGTCTCGACGTCCACCAGGCCGTCGCGGCCGACCGGCACGTAGGTCACGTCGAAGCCCTGCCGCTCCAGCCGCTTGCACACGTCGAGGGTGGCCCGCTGCTCGATCGTGGTGGTGACGATGTGATTGCCCTTCTCCCGGTACATCTCGGCCACACCCTTCAGCGCCAGGTTGATCGCCTCGGTACCCCCCGAGGTGAACACCACTTCCTTCGGATCGCGGGCGCCGATCAGCCGGGCGATCTGCTCGCGGGCCTGGTCCACGCCCCCCTCCGCCTCCCAGCCGAAGGGATGGTTGCGGCTCGCCGGATGGCCGAACTTCTCCGTGAAGTACGGGATCATCGCCTCGAGCACGCGCGGGTCTACCGGGGTCGTGGACTGGCTGTCCATGAAGATGGGAAGCTTCAACGCCATCGCCCTTTCTCTCTCCTAGTGAATGCTCACCAGCGGTGTCACTGGAGCTGTGGGCTCCACGGCCAGCTCGGCGAGCGTCATGCTATCGAGCACGTGGGTGATCCCGGCCTGGATCTTCTGCACCGGCCCCCGCAAGTTGCAGCGCGCGAACTGCGGGCAGTCGTCGTGAGGCGTCATGCAGCTGACCACGCTCAGCGGGCCCTCGAGAGCCCGCACCACCTGACCGACGGTGATGTGGGACGCCGGCCGGGTCAGCACGTAGCCGCCCTTCGGCCCGTTGTGGCCGGCGATCAGCTTCTTCTTCGCCAGCCGCTGAAGGATCTTGGCCAGCCGCTCGGGCGGAATGTGGAACTCCTCGGCGATTCGCTTCGCGCTCACCGCGCCATCGTCGCCGTGGGAAGCGATGAAGTGGATCGCCATCAGTCCGTAGTCCGCCCGCTTCGTGAATCTCAGCACATCGATCCCCTGTACTCAGGCCGACTCGTGGTCCGTCTCCGCTGCCGTAATGTCCGGCTCTCGAGATCCGAGTCTCGTATCTCCGACTCCCCGGATCTCCGACTCCTATGGTCGGAGTTTGCCAGCGGGTCGGGCCGTTGTCAAGGCGAAAGGGGTGAAATCGGCTTGCTCTCGTCTGGCCTTAGCGCGGTCTGACCGGAGCAGCCGGCCCGACCCTACATCCAGGACTCCCGGAGCTCCTTGGCGGCGTCCTCGGGGGGAGTGTCATTGACGTGGATCCCGCCGACGCCATTCGAGCGGTCGGGGGTGGTACAGACCTCGATGTGCCAGTGATAGTCGTCGGCGATGGTCGCCCACTCGCCCGGCAGGATCTTGGCCGCCAGGTTTGGCGCGGTGTACAGGGTCATCTCGAAGGCGGGATCGCCCAGCTTACCGGCCAAGGTCCGGAAGAGGCCGCCCAGGATGGTGCCCAGATCGGAAACCACCTCGCCGGTCAGCGACCCTTCGTACACGCAGCTGTGCTGCCGGGGCAGGATCCACGTCTCGAACGGCGATCGCGCCGCGTAGGGCGACAGCGCGAGGAAGTGGTCGGTGAATCGGACCACGCGATCCCCCGCGGCGATCTCCTGGCGGATCATGTCGCAGTACACGCAGCGCCGCTTGTACTCGTAGTGCTCGCGGCACTCCCGCAGCTTGCGGCGAACCTCGTCGAAGATGATCGGGATCGCGGTGAGCCGTGAATAGGGATGCGTGATCTGCGAGCCGGGCGCGCGGTGCCGTCGGGTCACCAGGATGTCACGGATGTTCGGATCCTGCTTGAGGTCACGGATCCGCTCGCCGTACATCCAGAGCACCTGCTCCCACTGCCCGTCGCCGAGGGTGGCCGCGGTATCGTCGTGGCTCGGGCTTTCCACGATCAGCTCGGTAGCGCCGCGCGGGGAGATGCGATCGTACAGGCCCACCCCCTCGCGCACCAGCTCCTGCTCGATGCGGAAGTAGGGATCCGCCTCCGGGATCACGCGCACCGTCCAGCCCGGTCCATTCGGACGGGCGCCTTCCTTGCGATACGCGAAGATCTCCGGCGGCGTGAGGGACTCGTTGCCCGGACAGAACGGGCACACCGACGACGCGGGCCGCTTGAGGCCGGGCCGCACGAGCACCCAGCGGCCGCGGGTCGGATCCTTGCGCAGATCGCTCATGATTGGCTCACGATAGAAAATGCGCTCGGGTTAGTCAAGGAAAGCCCCGCTCGTGCGGCAACCGCGCGCGTCGTCGCGACACGAGCGCTACGGAATGTTGACGGTGGTGCCGTCTCCGCTGGTGGTGATCGTGAACGTCCCGGCCGTCGTGTTCGGGGTGTACGTGTAGGCGATCCATCCGCCCGGCGCCAGCGGCACGCTCGCGACGAAGGGACCGGCGCGAAGGCCCTGAGCGTTGGTCGCGACGACGGTGAGCTGGGTGAGCGCGGTCGGGATGCGACCCATGTGAGTGCCGTAGACGCTGATCGCCGAGGCCAGCGTGCGGGAATCGGCCTGGGCCTTCGCCAGCCGGCCGCGAGCCTGGATGTTGGTGTACAGGGGGATCGCCAGGGTGGCGAGCACGCCGATCACGGCGACCACGACCATCAGCTCGACGAGCGTGAACCCGCGCTCGCGTGGAATGCCGCCTCCGAGTCCCTGATTGGACCGGCGCATGCCTGGTATGCGAGCAAGACCGAGGCCAGAATATCGGAGATGCCATGTTGTTGAATTATCGGTCGACTGGCCGGCACTGCCTGACGCACTCGGTCAAGTGACGTGACCGAATCCGGCGGGATCGCTCGACTTTGGCCCACCGGCCGGGCCGCCGGGATCGAGGCGATCCCCGCGGAAGCCGGACTGGCTAGTTGGGTTGCTGGTGCTTGAGCTTCTTCAAGTGGAGCTTGGCGACGTCGACCCAATCCTTCTCGGACGGCAGGCTGCTGGCCAGTGCAATGTACCGCTCCCACAGCGAGATCGATTCCTTCGGATCCACCTTCTCGTACACCAGCGCCAGGTTGTAGAGCGCTCCCGTGTTCTTGGCGTCCGCGTCGACGACCTTGCGATACTCCTCGATGGCCTCTTTGTAGAGCCCCTTGTCCTCGTAGACCTCGGCCAGGCCCGTCCGCGCCTCGAGGTACGCGGGATCGAGCTCGATCGCCTTCTTGTAGGCGGTCACCGACTCGTAGTAGAGGCCCTTCTCGGAGTAGTAGATCTTCCCGAGGCTCACGTGCACCTTCGCGTTCATCGGGTTGTAGTCGAGCCCCTTGCGGTACGCGGTCACCGCGGGATCGATATCACCCTTGGCGGCCAGCGCGTCGCCGAGCCCCACGTGAGCCTCGGCGAAGAACGGACGCAGCTCGATGGCTTTCGTGTAAGCCTTGATGGCCTCCTCGAAGAGGCGGCGCGGCGCGGTCAGGTACAAGTCGCCGAGCGCCTTGTATGGCTCGGGATAGGTGGGATCGAGCTGAGCCGACGCCCGGAACTGCGCGGCCGCCTTCCACCGGTTGCCCAGGTTCTGGTGGACCACGCCGAGGGCGTACTGCGCGGCCACGAACTGCGGATCGGCCTCGATCGCGCGGCTCAGGAATTCCACCGCCGCTTCGTTGCCGTCCTGCGTCCCGCGATATCCGGCCTGCCGACCGCGCACGTACAGCTCGTAGGCCTTGAGCTGCGCGGTGGGCGCCGCCCACTTCTGGGCGCGAGCTTGCTCCGCGTCGGTCGCGGGCGCGTTGAGCGCCTTGAGATAGGCGGCGGGCAGCGGACGCAGGCGATCGAGCAGCTGGCCTTCCGCGACCGTGAAGGTGTCGAGGCTCCCCTTGTCGACCTTGTCCCCGCGCAGCTCGAGGAACCGCGGCTGCACGATGAGATCCGCGCCGGTGCGCTTCACCTCGCCGTACAGCGCGACGTCCGCGGCGAGCTTCCGGGCCGCGGCGAGCGTGGTCGCCTCGTCCCACGCTTCGGGCTGAGGCAGCTGACGGAGGCGATCGCGATCGATCTGCACCAGTCCCGGCACGTTGACGAGAGAGAGCATGAGCGACTGGGCGACCCCCTCGCCGATCCACTGCTCGTCGCGGGTGAGGTCGGTGCCCGCGAACGGCACGATCAGGACGTTGCGCGGCTTCGGCGCCGCCTCCAGGCTCGCCGCCCCCGCGAGCGTGAGCAGCAGTGCGGTGACGACGACCTTTCTAGCTCCGGTCAGCGTTCTCATGCCCTGCTCCTCCTTTGCCGCGTCCCACCCGCGCCCACAGCCGGCCGAGCCCGACCGGTCCGATGCGCCGCAACGCGATCTCCGGGATCAGCAGCACGGCCACCGCCCCCACCAGCCACGGCCAGATGTCGAGGCTGAGGCGTGACTTGTGCCGATTCTGGAGGAACGCGTCCTTCGGATCCGCGAGCATCCCGCCCCCGGTCAGCTCGGTCAGCTCGCGCAAGAACGTCTCGTCGACGCCCAGGTCGCGGAACTCGCGACCATAGGGGACGACCAGTCCCGCGAGCTGGGATCCCACCATCTGGTCGGCGCGCCGCTGCGCCATGCCCACCAGATACACGCCTTCCTGTCCCGCCGGGAATCGGCCGCGATAGCGGCCGGGGCCGATCTGCTCGAGGTCGATCACGGTCCGCGTTTTGTCGGGCGACACCACCCCGACCTGCGAGTCGAGGAAGTTGATGAACTCGCCCTTGGGATCGATGGCGTCCACGAGCACCTCGCCGTCGTTGTCCGTTCGCGAGACGGTGGCCACCGTATCGCTGCGGGTCCCCGTCCGCAACGCCCACCGCGTCACCTGCGACCAGAACTTGTTGAAGCCGCTCCAGCGGACCCAGAGCACGCCCCACTTGGCCTTGGCGTCGGAGGTGAACGCCACCGAGCGGCCGAGGCCGTAGCGCCAGGTGGCGAGCAGCGGGTCTTCCTGGTGGGTCATCAACACCAGGTCCGCGTTCGCCTTCATGCTGGTGGCCACGTAGCCGCCGAGCGGCGGCGCTTCCTTCCAGTTGATCTCCTGAATGGCCTCGTGGGCCGGGCTCGCCACCGTGGGCTTGAATGGCTGCTCCACCAGCGAGGCCTTGGAGGCCAGCTGGGTCTCCAGCGTGAAGATACGCGGGATGGTGGAATCGTCCTCGGTGTAGTAGAAGCGGCCGCGGCCCCACTTGGCCACGTCCACCATCAACGGCACGTCGGCGTCCTTCCCGATGGCCACCGTGGAGACCGTGATCTTGTCCTTGGCCATGCGGCGCAACAGGCCCGCGAAGTCGCCGCGCGTCATCTGGCCGTCCGAGAGGAAGATGACGTGCTTGAGGAGCGCGGGCCGGTCGAACAGGACCTGGTACGACTCCTTGAGCGCGGGATACCCGTCCGTTCCGCCACCCGCCTTGATGGTGGCGATGGCGTGGTGGATGGTCTGCTTGTCGCGCGCGGGTCGGAGCGGCGAGTCCCAGATGAACTCGGTGTCCCAGCTCATGACCCCGACCTCGTTGCGCTCGTCCAGCAGGTCCACCACCAGATGCGCGGCCTCCTTGGCGATGTCGAGCTTGGTCACCTTCTCGTCGGTGGTCATGGCCATGGAGCCCGAGCGGTCGATGGAGAGCACCACCGCGAGGCTCGGGATCTCGATCTTCTGCTTCACCTCCATGGTGACCGGCAGCGCTTCCTCGATCGGGGTGCGATAGTAGCCGCCGAGGCCGAAGCTCTCCTCGCCGCCTAGCATGATGAGCCCGCCGCCCTGCTCGCGGACGTAGTCGCGGATATTCTCCATCTGCTTCTTGGTCATCTTGAGCGAGGAGACGTTGGACAGGATGAGCCCGTCATACTTCTGCAGCCCGGCCATGTCCTTCGGGATCTTGTCGGCCTCGACCACCGTGACGTCGACGTGCTGCGAGCGCAGCGCCGCCGAGAGGGCCTGGGCCTGCGTGCGATCCTTCTCGGCCAGCAGCACCTGGGGGCGGCCGCGCACGACCAGGGTGCCGATCGCGCGGTTGTTCTCCTCGATGGTGTCGCCGTCGACGTCGAGGGCGGCCTGGTACACGTGGATGCCGCTCTGCTCGAGCGACTGGCGATAGGTGTAGACGTTCTTGCCCGGCGACAGCCGGACGACCTGCGAGCCGAGGAACTCCCCGTTACGGTATAGCGAGAGCCGCCCCTGCGTCTCGGCCTGGCTCCAGGCCACCACCTTGGCCTGGAACGGCTCGCCGAACTTCACCTCCTGGGGCAGCACCATGGATTCGACCACCACTTCCTGGGTGAAGGTCAGCGGCGCCGGCACGTAATAGATGTCGGCCCCCGCGTCCTTCGCGGCTTGCGCCACCGCGAGCGCATTGCCCTGGTTCTGGCGTCCGTCGGTGAGCAGCACGAAGCGGTTGGCCTGGCCGGCCGGCGCGGTGGCGAGCCCCAGCTGCAGAGCCTGGGCGAGATTGGTCCCGCGTCCCGGCACCTGCGCCTGCGGGCGCTCGATCTTCGCGGTGGGCCGCAGCGGCTGGTCCACCACCGCTTCCTCGCCGAACACCACGAGCGCGGCCTGATCACCCGGCTGCATCGCGCCGGCCGCCTGGGAGGCGAAGCGATACGCGCTCTCCCGCGCGGCGAGGCTCACGCTGTCCGACGCGTCCAGGAGGAACGTGACGTTCAGCCGGTCCGCCCAGCGGGGCACGGTCGGCCGCGTGAGGGCCAGCAGCAGCACCGCGACCAGCAGGCACCGCAGGCCGAGCGCCCAGCGATCGCCCAGACCGCGCGGCAGGCCGAGCCGGCCGCCGGTCTGACGCCGCCAGTAGAGGAAGCCCTCGACCGCGAACAACAGGAGGGCCAGGCCCACGAAGAACGGCCACAGCTCCCGCTGGATCAGGACCGGCGGGGATTCCGGCCGCGCGCCCTCGACGAAGGTGGGCAGCGGCTGCGGGGTGAGGTCGGACTCGTCGGCGTTCATGAGGTTCACGGCCACCCGCGTCTCGCCGCGCCCGGTGACGACCGCGTAGACGCCGACCTCGTCGGTCTCCGTGAAGCTGGCCATCCCCCGGTTGACCTGGGCCCGCACGCTCCGGCCGGAGGGCGTCCGCACCGTGGCGGTGGTCACCCCGTGCTCGACCGGGATGAGGATCGGCTGTCCGGCCTGCAGCTGCAGGCTGCTCTGATCGAGTCCGGCCGGATGCAGCCAGCGCAGACCCTTGGAGAGCATCAGCGGGAAGGCGACCCGCAGCGGGAAGTCGCTGCGGAAGAGATCGAATCCGAAGAAGAGCGCTTTGCGGTCGCGCTCCTCGAGCGCGTAGACCAGCGGGCCGCCGACCGCCTCCACCAGGGTCTTGCCCGCGGCGAGGGGCCGGACGCGCATGGCGTCTTCCATGGTCACCTTGGCGAGGTCGACCTGCCGCATGATCGGATGCGTACGGTCCCAGTCCATGATGGTCGGCGAATCGAGCCGGCCGAGCACCTCGAGCGGCACGTCCGAGGGCACCGTGTTCACGAGCACGAAGCGGCCGTTGCCGAGCTTCTGCGGGCTCACGCTGTCCACCACCACCACGTCGAAGCCTTCCATCCCGCCCGGGTAGGCGTCCGGCTTGCGCACCTCGAGCTTCACCTGCGGATCGGTCTGCAGCGCCTTCTCCAGGAACAGGTTCCCCGGGCTCACGAGCAGGACCGAGATGGTGCGGGGCGGCGGGATCACCGCGTAGGCGACGTTGTCCGCGTCGAGATCGTCCGAGACATCGAGGCGCAGCTTCAACACCCCGCCGCGCTGCTCGCTGAACGGCACCACGATGGCCCGCCGCACCTGGGGCCCCAGGGTGAGCGTGCGCTCGCTCAGCACCTCGTCGTCGAGGGTCAGGCGCAACGACAGGTTCTGCTGCTCGCTCGAGAAATTGCCGACCGAGAAGAAGGCCTGCGAATTGTAGGTGCCGAAGTAGTTGCGCCGGACCGCGAGGCTCGTGATGCCCACGTTGTGGGAGCGCCGGCCCGTCCCCGTCCAGCGCACCCGCACGTCGTTGCCCTGGGCGCGGGCCGCGGCGGGATGGGATCCGTCGGTGAAGACGTGGATCTCGGCCCGCGGATCGGTCCCCACCAGCGCCCGCGCGGTGCGCAGCCCCTCGGCGAGGCGGTTGGGCAGGTCGTGCGCTTCCATCGAGCGGATGGACGACGCCACGCGATCGTGCTCGCGGGTGAACGGCACCAGCACCCTCGGCTGCACGCCCGCGTCGATCACCATGACCTCGGCGCCCTCGCCGAGCTGCCCCAGCAGCCCGAGCGCGGCGCGCTGCGCCTGGATGAAGCGCGAGCCGGGCACGTCGGTGGCCTTCATGGACGCGGAGCTGTCGATCACGATGGCGACCCGCTTCGCCCCCTGCCCCATGACGTTCACCGCGGGTCGGGCGAGGGCCACCGAAAGGGCGAGGAGGGCGAGGATCTGCAGGATGAGGAGGGGGTCGCGCTGCAGGCGCTGGAAGAAGGTCGAGGCCTCCCGATCCCGGAGCGACGGGTCCCAGAGCAGCAGGCTCGACACCCGCATCTGCCGCCGGCGGACCTTCAGGAAGTAGAGCAGGAGCAGCGGGACCGACAGCGTGGCCATCAAGAGCGCGAGCGGACTCAGGAAGTTCATCCGAGGAGCAGACCCTTCAGCTGTCGGAGCATGAACTCCTCCACCGGCGTATCGGTCACCACCCGGTGGTAGGTGATCTCGTTGCCGCGGCAGAACTGCTCGGCCCGGTCGAGGAAGTCGCGCAGGCGGGCCTGGTAGGCGCGCAGCGCCTCGCCGTCGAGGGTGAGGTCCCGCAGCTCATCGGTCTCGGCGTCGAGCAGCCGCAGATCACCGCCGAAGCCGGGGTTCATCTCCTCGGGCGCCAGCACGTGGACGACGTGCACGTCGAAGCGCCGCTCGAGCAGGGCCTTGAGCCCGCGCTCGTATCCGGTCGGGTCCATCAGATCCGAGATCAGCACCGCGAGCCCGGCCTCTCGCGAGCGCAGGGCATACGCGGCGAGGCCCTCGTTGAGCGAGGTGGCCCCGCCCGCCCGTAGCCGTCCGACGAAGTCCATGAGGGGGAGCACCTGGCTGCGGCCCCGCGCGGGGCTGAAGCCCTCGGCCATGCGCTCGCGCATCACCCCGACCCCGACCCGCTCGAGACTCACCAGCCCCACGAAGCCCAGCGCCGCGGCCAGCCTGGCCGCGTGCTCGAGCTTGGACGGTTCGCCGAAGCCCATGGACGCGGAGGCGTCGAGGAGGAGATGGAGGCAGAGATCCTCCTCGTCGACGAACAGCTTGAGATAGAGCCGGTCGAGCCGGGCGTAGACGTTCCAGTCCACGTAGCGCAGGTCGTCGCCGACGCCGTACTGACGGTAGTCGGAGAACTCCACGCTGATGCCCTTGCGCGGACTGCGCCGCTCCCCCTTCACCCGTCCGCGGAAGGAGCGGCGCGAGAGCAAGCTCAGGCGCTCGAGCTGGACGAGGAAATCCGCGGACAGCAGCTCCTGCCCGGTGCGGACCGTGGTCACGGCGCTACTTCTCGTCCAGCGACTGGAAGTACTCCTTGACCTGCCCCTGGAAGTCGCGCGGCACCTGCTCCCGCGCGATGGATTCTTCCATCATCTTCCGGTACTGCCCGAGCACACCCATGTACTGCATGCGCGACGGCATCTGGGCGCCGCGCCCGAGCATGTTGGTATCGATGCCCTGCTTGCGGCCCGGCCGCGCCTCGCCTTCGACGCCCACGTCGAAGGGGTTGCCGCTCAGCCGCGACGTGGCATCGCCCTTCGGCGAGGTGCTCTTGCCCCGCCCCGGGAGCAGGCCCTCACCCTCGGGGAAGTCGCCCTCGTCGCCGGGCCCGCCGGCCTGCTGACCCGAGCCCTTGTCGCCGCGCCGGCCACCGCGCCGCTCGCTCTCGCGCCCGCCCTTCAGCGACTTGCCGTCGCGGCCGCGCTCCTCCATGGAGCGCATCTTGTTCAGCGCCCGCTCCATCGCCTCCATCGCCTTGTCGCTCTGGCCGCCCTCGAGTGCCTCCATGCCCTCGTAGACGTCGCCCGACCAGTTCCCCGCCTGGCCCTGCCCGCCGTTCTTCCGGCCGAGCCGCTCCATCTCGCTCAGCAGCTCGCGCAGCTTCTCGGGCGAGACCTTCTTGTTGGGATCGAGCCCGCCTCGAAGCGCCTTCGCCTTCTGGAAGACCATGCGGGTCTGGTTCTGGGTGAAGTCGCTCTGCAGGTCGGGAATGCGGTCCAGCTGCTCCAGCATGCGCAGCCGGTCGTCACCCTTCTTGAGGAACGAGTTGAAGTCGGGAGCGCGGCCGCCCAACGAGGTGTCCTTGAAGACCGCCGCGAGGTCGCCCGGCTGGCTCTGACCGCCCCCGCCGAGCCGCGGGGAGAGATTGCGCTCCTGAACGTCGGCGCGCTGGACGGGATCGCGCCGCGTCGCCTGCTTTCGCTCCGCCTCCTGCATCTCGCCGCTGCGGTCGGGAGGCGCCTTCTCCTCGTCGTCCTCGCGCGAGACCGAGAAGCTGGGCAGGCGCCCTTCGGGCAACGGGATGGGCGGCGCGGCCGCGAGGGCCAGACCGATCACCAGGGGCACCGGGACCAGCCTGGCCTCGCGCGGCACGCGGCGGACGATGATGCGGCGGGCGCCCAGCTGCTCGACGCGGGTCGACGCGTCCGCGACGAGGGCGTCGACGATCGGGGTACGGTCGGGGCGGCTCGACCACTCGAGCGCGGTGCTGACCCGCTCCGCCAGCCCGTAGCCGCGGTCCGCCAAGCGCGCGGCCTCGGCCTGGGGCAGCCGCATGAGGAAGCCGCGCAGCGCGCCCGCGGTCGCTCCACCGATCAGCAGGAGGGCCGCCGCCACGTAGCTCCAGACCCCGAAGGACTCCTTCACCACGAGCGGCACCACCGCCGCCACCGCGCCCCAGAACAGCCCGCGAAGGCCGTAGAACTCGGCCCGCCGCAGCCGGATCTGCCGGCCGACGTCCGCGACCAGCCGCTCGATCACCGTGGGACCGGGCATGAGTGGCTCCTCCCGCTACCTGAGAAAGACCTCTTTCCCGGATCCGCTCCTGCTCTCCGCGTTCTCGACGATCTGGCCGATCAGGTCGTCCACGTCGATGCCCTCCGCCTCGCCTTCGAAGTTCAGGATGAGGCGGTGACGCAGGGCGGGCAGCGCGGTGGCCCGGAGGTCGTCCACGCTGACATTGAAGCGGCCCTCCGAGATCGCGCGCACTTTCGAGCCGAGCACCAGGGCCTGGGCTCCGCGAGGACTCGCCCCGTAGCGGATGAAGCGCCGCGTGGCTTCCGGCGCCCCCTCCCACTGCGGATGCGTGCCCAAAACGATGAACGACGCGAGGTCGCGCACGTGGCTGGCGATCGGGATCTCGCGGACCAGCTCGCGCATCGCGAGCACCTGGGCCCCGGTCAGGACCCGGCGCACCTCGACCTGACGCACGTGGGTGGTGCGGTCGATGATCTCGGTCAGCTCCTCCAGCCCGGGGTAGCGGACGCGCAGCTTGAAGAGGAAGCGGTCGAGCTGCGCCTCGGGCAGCGGATAGGTGCCTTCCATCTCGATGGGGTTCTGAGTCGCGAGCACGAAGAACGGCGACGGCAGCGGATGGGCCGCCCCCGACACCGTGACCGCGCCCTCCTGCATGCCTTCGAGCAACGCCGACTGTGTCTTCGGAGTGGCCCGGTTCACCTCGTCGGCGAGGAGGATGTGACCGAAGATGGGGCCTCGCTGGAACTGGAAGTGCTTCCGGGCCTGGGCGTCCTCCACGATGATGTTGGTGCCGATGATGTCGCCCGGCATCAGGTCCGGGGTGAACTGGATGCGCGAGAACGACAGCTCGAGGCTCTCGGCGAGCGTCTTGACCAGCAATGTCTTGCCGAGCCCGGGCACGCCTTCCAGCAGG
>DATFYA010000002.1 GCA_035315345.1 Candidatus Methylomirabilota bacterium | reverse complement strand
GAGGAGATTGCGTTCCTCGCCGGCTATCTCTTCGGCGGCGATGAGGGCCGCGCGGCGGCCCGGAAGGTGGACGACACCATCCGGCGCCTGCCCGGTTTCGCCTCGGTGCAGCTACTCGAGGCGTGGATCCATAATGAGGCGAGCCGTCATGGCCAGGCGGGCCACAGGGCTCCGGCGAGCCTCCAAGGAGACCGGCATGACCACCGCGACCACTGAGCGAGGGGCGATCTCCCACTACCGCACGTACAAGCCCCGGCCCTTCACGCGGGCCGAGCGGGACTCCGTCACCATTCTCTTCGGCGGGCTGCACTGGCGCGTGGAGCGGATCCTCCAAGCGGTGCTGGAGAGCGGCGGCAACAAGGCGGAAATTCTCCCCGTCGCCACCAAGGACGACCTCCTCACCGGACGCGAGACCGCCGACATCGGCCAGTGCTGCCCGACCAGCTTCACCACCGGCAACCTGGTCAACTTCCTCAAGAAGGAAGCGAAGGCGACCAGCCCCGAGGACGTGAACAACAAGTTCGTCTATCTGACCGCGGGCTCCTGCGGGGCGTGCCGCTTCGGCCAGTATCACCAGAGCTACGAGCTGGCCCTCCGCAACTCCGGCCTCGACGCCTTCCGCATGTTCCTGCTCGCTCAAGATCAGCTCGACCAGAAGGCGGCCATGGGCGACGGGCTCGATCTCAATCTGCCGGTCACCCTGGGCTGCCTGTGGGCGATCTTCTGCACCGACCTGGTGCAGGACCTCGAGTACCAGGTGCGACCCTACGAGGTGGTGCCCGGCCAGACCGAGGCGGCGGTGAAGGAGTCCATCGAGCTGCTCTACCAGGCCTTCCGGGACCGGCCGAGGCACGGGCCCTCGCGCTCCGTGCTCTGGTTCCTGTCTACTGGCTACTTCGTTCGCATCATGAAGCGCATCCGTGCGAACTTCGACGGGATCGAGGTCGACCGGCTGCGCGTGAAGCCGACGGTGAAGATCACCGGCGAGTTCTATCTGCAGACCGTCGAGGGCGATCCCAACTACAACATCCACCGCTGGCTCGAGGCGGAGGGCGCCGAGGTCTATCCGGCCGGCATCACGGTGTGGATGGACTATCTGCTGCGCTTGGGCCTGCAGCGCTTCGAGGACTACGCGGGGATCGAGCGCGGCGCGCGGCTCAAGCTCGGCCTCGGCCGCGCGGTGCAGGCCGTCTACCGCGCGACGTTCCACCGGCTGCGCCGCGCGATGGGCGACCTGCCGCGCGAGCTGCCGCACCAGCTCGAGCTGCGTCGCCTCGCCGCGCCGTATTTCCACAGCCGTCTCGACGGGGGCGAAGGCGACATGCTGGTGGGCAAGGCGATCTGGGCCCACCAGAAGAAGAAGGCCCACATGATCTGCGAGCTGTCGCCGTATTCCTGCATGCCCAACACCATGTCCGTCGGGGCGATGGCCGGCGTGATCGGCAAGTACCCCGATCTGCTGTACGCGCCGCTCGAGATCAAGGGCGACGCGGAAGTGCACGCGCTCTCGCGCTGCCAGATGATCCTGACCGAGGCCAAGAAGCGCGCCCAGCATGAGTTCGACGAGGCACTCGCGGCAAGCGGCCTGACCCTCGAGCAGGTGCGCGGCTACCTCGATGCCCACCCCGAGATGAAGCGCGCGACCTATCGCGTGCCGCATCTGGGATGCGCCGGGCAGGCCGCGAACCTGGTGCGCCACGTGGGCCAGCGGGCGAAGTAGATGAAGCTGATCGGCATGGACGTCGGCTCGACCACCGTCAAAGCGGTTTGCGTGGCTTGGCGAGGTGCAGCCGAAGGCGAGCCGAGCGGATTTGCAAAAGCTTGGCGAGGTGCAGCCGAAGGCGAGCCGAGCGGATATAAAGAGCAGTCACGGCTGCAGGTCCTCTGGCAGGACTACCAGCGCCACAACACCCGCCAGGCCGAGAAGGTGCTCGAGTTCCTCGGGCGCATGGAGGACGAGGCGGGGGTCGAAGCCGGGCGCGACCGCGTCTTCTTCACCGGCTCGGGCGCGGGCCTGCTCGCGCCGCTCGTGGGGGCCAAGACCATCCAGGAGGTGGTGGCGGTCGCCGCCTGCGTGGAGCGTCTCCACCCGCACGTGCGCTTCGTGTCCGAGATCGGCGGCGAGGACATGAAGACGATCTTCTTCACCCCCACCGGGACCGGCCGCTCCAAGCAGGTCTACATGCAGTCGGCGTGCAGCGGCGGCACCGGCACCTTCATCGAGAAGACCGCGCGCAAGCTCCAGGTGGCGAGCGAGCAGCTCGCGGCCATGCCCTACGCGGGCATGAGCCTGCACAAGGTCAGCAGCAAGTGCGGCATTTTCGCCGAGACCGACGCCAATACCCTCGTGAAGACCGGCGTGCCGGTCGAGGAGATCATCGCGAGCCTGTTCGAGGCGGTGGTCTATCAGAACCTTGCCACCTTGACCAAGGGCAACACCCCGTCGCCGGAGGTGCTCCTGCTGGGCGGGCCCAATCTCTTCTTCACCGGGCTGCAGGAGGCGTGGCGCCATCACCTCGGCAAGCTGTGGGAGCAACGGAAGGTCGCACTGCCCGACGGGCGCGACGCCGCCTCGCTGATCACGGTGCCCGCGGAGGCGCTCTACTACGCCTGCCTCGGCTGCGTCGAGATCGGCGGCGGCGAGCCCGACGGCGTCGCGGTCTATACCGGCCGCGACCGCCTGCGCTGGTGGGTGCAGGAGGGCCAGCAGGAGGAGAAGGCCAAGGCGGGCGGCCGCGCCCTGGTGGCGTGCCCGGACGACCTGACCTCGTTCGTGGCCGAATACGACGTGAAGCGGCCGGGGGCAGCCGCCGCGAAGACGACCGCGCCCGTGCTGATCGGCTGCGACTTCGGCAGCACCACCGCCAAGGCGGTCGTGCTCTCGCCCGCGCGCGACCTGCTCTTCAGCTGCTACGCCTTGTCCAAGGGCAATCCGATCGAGGACGCGCAGTCTCTCTTCCGCCAGGTCCGCGAGGCGGGCCACGCCGAGGTGGGTGGACTCGCCCTGACCGGCTACGGCAAGGACCTGCTGAAAGACGTGGTGGGCGCCGACGTGGCCGTGGTGGAGACCGTGGCGCACGCGACCGGCACGCTCCACTTCCATCCCGACGCCGACGTGATCTGCGACGTGGGCGGCACGGACGTGAAGATCATGATCCTGCGTCAAGGCACGGTGGCCGACTTCCGGCTGAACTCGCAGTGCTCCTCGGGCAACGGGGCGTTCCTGCAGGGCGTGGCCGAGCGCTACGCGATCCCGCTCGAGGCCTACGCCGAGAGGGCCTTCGCGGCCACGGCGATGCCCACCCTCGCGATGGGCTGCGGGGTCTTCCTCCAGTCCGACATCGTGAACCAGCAGCGCAAGGGCTGGGCCGCCGAGGAGATCATGGCCGCGCTGGCCGCGGTGCTGCCGGTCAACGTGTGGATCTACGCGGGCCAGCTCCAGAATCTGCGAGCGGTCGGCCGCAAGTTCGTGCTCCAGGGCGGCACCCATCGCAATCTGGCGGTGGTGAAGGCGCAGGTGGACTTCATCCGCGGCAAGGTCCCGGAGGCCGACGTGGTGCTGCATCCCTATTCGGGCGAGGCCGGGGCCATCGGCGCGGCACTCTGCGCGGCGGACTGGCGCGAGAGCGCGGGCGGCCGCGCGAGCCGCTTCCGCGGCTTCGACGCCATCGCGGCGCTCACCTACACGAGCACGACCGCCGCCGACACCGTCTGCAAGTGGTGCCCGATCAACTGCACGCGCACCTTCATCGACGTCCAGCTGCCCGGCGCGGCGGGCCGGCCGTGGTCCAAGCTGCCGCTGGCCCCGGGCTGGGAGCGGGTCATCAGCGGCAACTCCTGCCCGAAGGGCCTGGTCGAGGACGTCAACGAGCTGCGCGAGGTGAAGTCCAAGCTGGAGGAGGTCAAGCGTGACTACCCTAACGTTGCCGAGATGGTTCGGAAGGACGCGTTCCGGCGCCCCGCCGTCGCCCCCGCCGTCCCGGGCTGAGCTCCGCGTCGGGATTCCCCGCGTCCTGAACCTCTGGTCCACCCACCAGTTCTGGGTGGGCTTCTTCGGCGCGCTCGGCGTGGACGGCCGCCGCCTGGTCTTCTCCTCCGACACCTCGGAGGAGCAGGGGCGTCAGTTCGGCAAGGGCCGCGGCACGGTGGACTGCTGCTACCCGGTCAAGTGCATCGCCGGCCACTACGGCGAGCTGGTGTTCGGACAGCGCGAGAAGCTCGACGTCCTCTTCTCGCCGATGATCTACAACCTCCCCTCGTTCCTGTCCGGCCACGTGGCGCGCACGCTGACCTGCCCGCGCGTCATGGCCGCGCCCGAGAACGTCAAGGCCGGCTTCATGAAGGAGCGCGACGTCTTCGCGGAGCAGGGCATCCGCTACGCGGCGCCCTTCGTCTCGCTCGACGAGCCGGCGCTGGTGCCCAAGCAGCTGTGGGAAGGGCTGCGCGAGGCGATCCCCGGGCTCACCGCGACGGAGACCGCGGGGGCGGTGGCGGCCGGCTACCGGGCGCTCGCCGAGTTCGGCGCGCGCCTGCGCGGCAAGAGCCGCGAGGTGCTCGAGTGGTGCGCGAGGGAGAACCGCGCGTGCTTGATGGTCCTGGCTCGCCCGTATCACATGGATCCGGGCATCGGGCACGAGATCGAGGTGGACCTGCAGGCCTACGGCTATCCGGTGCTCTGGGCGCAATACTTCCCCGTCGACTCAGACCTGATGCAGTGGGCGTTCGGCGCCGACCTCCGGGCCGGCCACATCAAGTCACCGTTCGACATCCGTGACGTCTGGCCGTCGTCGTACAGCAGCAACACCAACGAGATCCTGTGGGGCGCCAAGGTGGCGGCGCGCATCCCCTGGATCGCGTGCGTGGTGCGCCTGGCCAGCTACGAGTGCGGCATGGATCAGCCGACCTACACCCCCGTGCAGCAGATCGTGGAGCGGTCCGGCACGCTGTTCTTCTCGTTCCAGGACCTGGATTCCACCAAGCCCGCGGGCTCGGTGAAGATCCGGGTCGAGACCATCACCCACTATCTGGCGCGGTACGCGGGTGAGATCATCGAGAAGAAGATGGCCGCGATGGATCCAGGCTGCCCGCTCCGATGACGACGCTCCGCGACCCCGCGGAGATCCGGGTCTCCAACCGGGCGACCCGCTGGCCGGTCTCGCCCATCGACGTGGTGATGGCGGGGCCGCTGGTGGCGCGCCTGCTGTTCGGGGCGACCCCGATCGGACGGGCGGTGCAGGCGGTCTCCCTCGGGCTCTACCTGGCGAGCGCGGCGCGCGACTGGCGCGACCGTCGCGGGATCCGCAAGATCGACTTCGCGCGCGAGTTCGGCGCCGGCGTGCGCGACCTGACCTCGATGCCCCGCGAGGCCCGCGAGCTGGAGACGGTCACGCTGGTCGGCCGGCTCAACGACGAGTTCACTGCGGCCCGTCAGCCGCGCCGCGAGCTGGCGACGGTGGTGGACCGGCACCTCACCGACTACGTCGCGGGCATCACCGGCCAGCGGGTGCACACCAGCACCGAGGTCCGCGGGTTCGCCCTGGTCGGCGTGGTGTTCCCGTTCGCGCTGGGTGCCTGCGACATGCTGAGCGGCGACGTGGCGATCTTCCGCGATACCGGCTTCCTGGAGCCGCACGTGATCGCCCACGAGTTCAGCCATCGCAAGGCCTACTGGAAGGAGCTGGAGGCCCAGACGCTGGCCTACCTCTCCCTCACCGCGTCCGGCGATCCGGCCCTGATCCAGGCCGCGCGGCTCGAGCGGCTGCATCGCAATCTACTCGTGCTCGCCGATCACGACCCGGCAAGATTCCGGCGGCTGCTCGCCGCGGTGCCCCTCCGCGCCGAGCTGAGCCGATCGCTCCTGGCCCTGAGCGCGCAGCCGAGTGGCATGGCGCGCCGGGTCGAGCAGGGCCTGCGGGGCGTCTACGACCGGCGCATGCGGCTCACCGGGCAGAACGGCATCTCGGACTACAGCGTGGGCTTCACGAACCTGCTCTTCACGTTCGAGACCAGCGCGACCGCCCGCCAGCGGCCCCCCGCCGCCGGGGCCGTGCACCGCAAACCCTAGCCGCCGCGGCGGTCTTTGACAGGCGGGCGGCTCCCGCCTACACTCCCCGGGAAGATGTCTACGCCGATTCGACGCGTCCTCCGCCCGGCCCCCTAGCCGCCATGGCCAAGCGGCGGCGACGGCTCCTCTGGAAGTATGTCATCTTCTTCTCGTTGCTGGTCACCGGGGCCCTGCTCGCGAACGGGGCCATCGAGACCTACTTCTCGTACCAGGAGAACAAGGAAGCGCTCGCCGCGGTCCAGCGCGAGAAGGCGCAGGCCGCCGCGACCCGCATCGAGAACTTCATCCTGGAGATCGAGCGCCAGATGGGCTGGGTCACCCAGCCGCGCGCGGCGGTGGCCGCCCCGATCGAGCAGCGCCGCTTCGACTTCTTCCGTCTGCAGCGGCAGGTGCCCGCGATCACCGAGATCAGCTACGTGGACGCCACCGGCCACGAGCAGGTGCGCGTGTCGCGCCTCGCGATGGACGTCATCGGCAGCCAGGCCGACCTGTCGGCGGATCCGCGCTTCGTCGAGGCCCGCGCCCGGCGCGTCTACCGCGGGCCCGTGTATTTCCGCAAGGAGTCCGAGCCCTACATGGCCATCGCCATCGCGGAGGGCGAGAAGGGCGGCGTCACCACCGCGGAGGTCAACCTCAAGTTCATCTGGGACGTGGTCTCCCAGATCAAGGTGGGCAAGGCCGGCCAGGCCTTCGTGGTCGACGGGCAGGGCGCGCTCATCGCGCACCCGGACATCAGCCTGGTGCTGCAGAAGACCGACATGGGCAGGCTCGAGCACGTGAAGACGGCCCTGGCCGCCTCCACCCGCCCGGGCGACCTCGCGGAGAGCGTGACGATCGCGCGCAACCTGCGCAACCAGAAGGTGCTCACCGCCCATTCGACGATCCCCTCGCTCCACTGGACGGTGTTCGTGGAGCAGCCCCTGGAGGAAGCCTACGCCCCGCTGGAGGCCTCGATGCGGCGCACCGCCATGCTGGAGCTGGCGGGCATCGCGCTCGCGGTCATCGTGAGCCTCATGCTCGCGCAGCGGATGGTCAAGCCCATCCGGGCCCTGCAGGCCGGGGCGGCGCGGCTCGGCGAGGGGCAGCTCGGGGACCGGATCGAGGTCAACACCGGCGACGAGCTGGAAGGGCTGGCCGACCAGTTCAACAACATGGCCTCCCGGCTGCAGGAGTCCTACGCGGGGCTGGAGCGCAAGGTCGAGGAGCGGACCCACGCGCTGAGCGAGGCCCTCGAGCAGCAGACGGCCACCGCGGAGGTGCTGCGGGTCATCAGCAGCTCGCCGACCGACCTGCAGCCGGTCATGGACGCGGTGGCCGAGAACGCGGCGCGGCTCTGCGACGCCACCGACGCGCAGATCTTCCGGCTCGAAGGACAGGCACTCCTGCGGGTGGCCGCGCACGCCTCGCTGCCCCACTCGGACAACCAGGTGGTGACCCGCGGCCTCGTCACCGGACGGGCGGTGCTCGAGCGCCGCACCGTCCACGTCGAGGACCTCGCCCGGGAGCTGGACACCGAGTATCCCGACGCCCGCCCGCTGCAGGTGGCGACCGGGACCCGCACGCTCCTGGCCACCCCGCTGCTCCGCGAGGGCGCGCCGATCGGGGTGATCCTGATCCGGCGGCTCGAGGTGCGCCCGTTCACCGACACCCAGATCAAGCTCCTGGAGACCTTCGCGGCCCAGGCGGTGATCGCCATCGAGAATGTTCGCCTCTTCCAGGAGCTGGAGGTGCGCAACCGCGACCTCACCGAGTCCCTCGAGCAGCAGACCTCGACCGCCGAGGTACTGCGGGTGATCAGCCGGTCGCCGACCGACCTGCAGCCCGTCCTCGACGCGGTGGCCGAGAGCGCGGCCCGGCTCTGCCGCGCCGACGACGTGGTGATCCTCCGCGTCGAGGGTGACGTGATGCGGGCCGCGGTGCGGCGCGGGGTGTTCCTCACCTCGATGCCGGCCGACTTCGCCTTCCCGCTGAGCCGGGGCTCGGTGTCGGGCCGGGCGGTGGTGGATCGGGTGACGATCCAGGTGCCCGATCTCGCCGCCGAGGCCGAGGAGGAGTTCCCGGTCGGCCGCGCGCTCCAGCGGCAGTACGGCCACCGGTCGATGCTGGCGGCCCCGCTCCTGCGCCAGGGCGTCGCGCTCGGGGTCATCACCGTGTTCCGCACCGAGGTGCGCCCGTTCGCCGAGAAGCAGATCGCGCTGCTCGAGACCTTCGCGGACCAGGCGGTGATCGCGATCGAGAACGTGCGCCTGTTCCAGGAGCTGCAGTCGCGCACCCACGACCTCTCCCAGTCGCTCGAGGAGACCGAGGCCTTGAGCGAGGTCATCCGGGCGGTCAGCTCGTCGCTCGACCTCCGCGAGATCCTGGACACGGTGGCGCGCCAGGCGATGGCGCTGTCCGGGGCGGACGGCTGCGGAATCTTCCAGGTCAGCCCCAGCCGGCGGGCCTTCGACGTGGTGGTGAGCCACGGGCTCAGCGCCGAGTTCGTCGACTCGATCCTGGCCCGGTCGGTGGGGGTGGATCACGGCACGATCCAGGAGGCCACCCAGACCGGCGAGCCGGTGCAGATCCCGGACATCGAGGAGGCGCACGACTATCCGTTCCGCGACCTGTTCCTGGCCGAGGGCCTGCGCTCGGTGCTCACGGTGCCGATGAGCGGGGACGAGGTGCGCGGCATCGTGATCGTCCGCCGGGGCACCGGCGAGTTCGACGAGCGCGTCGTCAACGTCATGAAGGCGCTCGCCAACCAGTCGAGCGTGGCCATCGCCAACGCCAACCTGTTCCGGGAGATCGAGGAGAAGAGCCGCCTGCTCGAGGTGGCGGATCGGCACAAGTCGGAGTTCCTGGCCAACATGTCCCACGAGCTGCGCACGCCGCTGAACGCCATCATCGGCTTCTCGGAGGTCCTGCTGCAGCGCATGTTCGGCGACCTGAACGGCAAGCAGGAGGAGTACCTGCAGGACGTGCTGTCCTCGGGTCGCCACCTGCTCTCGCTCATCAACGACATCCTCGATCTGTCCAAGGTCGAGGCGGGCCGGATGGACCTGGAGCTGGATCGCTTCGACCTGCCCCAGGCCCTGCAGGACACCCTGGTGCTCGTGCGGGAGCGCGCGGTCCGCCACGGGATCGACCTGCACCTCGACGTCGACGGCCGGCTGGGCGCGCTGGTGGCCGACGAGCGGAAGATCAAGCAGGTGCTGCTCAACCTGCTCTCCAACGCGGTGAAGTTCACCCCGGAGGGCGGACGGGTCGAGGTGGGGGCGGTGCCGACCGACGGCGGGGTCGAGATCTCGGTCACCGACACCGGCATCGGTATCGCGCCGGAGAACCAGGAGCTGATCTTCGAGGAGTTCCGGCAGGTCGGCGGCGACTACGCCCACAAGCGCGAGGGGACCGGCCTCGGCCTGACCCTGGCCCGGCGGTTCGTGGAGCTGCACGGCGGGCGGCTCTGGGTGAAGAGCCAGCCCGGCCAGGGCTCGACGTTCACCTTCTCGATTCCGGAGCGCCCATGGCCGGCGAGCTGATCCTCATCGTCGAGGACAACGAGAAGAACCGGAAGCTGGAGCGCGACATCCTCCAGTT
The DNA here is from genome assembly GCA_035315345.1 of Candidatus Methylomirabilota bacterium. Lineage (NCBI taxonomy): Bacteria > Methylomirabilota (SeqCode) > Candidatus Methylomirabilota bacterium. The sequence continues at coordinate 5,201 of DATFYA010000002.1, read as the reverse complement.
CCACGGCTACCGGACGGTGGAGGCCGAGACCGGTGAGGACGGCGTCACCCTCGCCCAGGCCAGCCCGCCCGCGCTGATCCTCATGGACATCCAGCTGCCGGGCATGAGCGGGATCGACGCGCTGCGGGTGCTGCGGGCCGACGAGCGGACGCGCGGCATCCCGGTCATCGCGGTCACCGCGTCGGCCATGACCCAGGACCGGCAGAAGATCATGTCGGCGGGGTTCGACGGCTACCAGGCCAAGCCGATCGACGTGAACCAGTTCGTGGCCGCGGTGCGCGCGATGCTCGCGCGGCCACCCGCGGGAGGCCCCGCGTGAACGCCACCGCGCGCATCCTCATCGTGGACGACACCGCGATGAACCTGAAGCTGCTCGAGGGCATCCTCACCGGCCACGGCTACGCGGTCTCCACCGCGCCGTCGGGCCCGGTGGCGCTGGAGCGGGTGCGGGACGAGCACCCGGACCTCGTGCTGCTCGACGTGGTGATGCCGGAGATGAGCGGCTACGAGGTGTGCCGGCGCCTGCGGGCCGACGAGGCCACCCGCCTCCTGCCCGTCATCATGGTCACCGCGCTCGATCCGCTGCAGGAGCGGGTCAAGGGCATCGACGCGGGGGCGGACGACTTCCTGACCAAGCCGATCAACCAGCCGGAGCTGGTGGCGCGGGTGCGCTCGCTGCTGCGGATCAAGGCGCTCCACGACGAGCTGGGCGAGCTGAACCGCACGCTCGAGCAGCGGGTGCGCGATCAGGTCAGCCAGCTGGAGCGGCTGGGCCGCCTGCGCCGCTTCTTCTCGCCTCAGCTCGCAGAGCTGATCCTCGCCGGCGACGCCGACGATCCGCTCAAGAGCCATCGCCGCGAGGTCACGGTGGTGTTCATCGACCTGCGGGGGTTCACCGCCTTCGCGGAGACCGCGGAGCCGGAAGAGGTGATGACCGTGCTGCGCGAGTACCACGGGGAGATGGGCAAGCTGATTCTCGCCGCCGAGGGCACGCTCGAGCGCTTCACCGGCGACGGGATGATGATCTTCTTCAACGACCCGGTGCCGGTGCCGGATCCGGCCGCGCGCGCCGTCCGCATGGCCACCGGCATGCGCGACCGCGTCGCCGCGCTGACCGACGCGTGGCGCAAGCGCGGGTTCGATCTCGACTTCGGCATCGGCATCGCCCAGGGCTACGCCACCATCGGGGCGATCGGCTTCGAGGGCCGGTGGGACTACGGCGCGATCGGCACCGTGACCAACCTGGCCTCGCGCCTCTGCGGCGAAGCCAGGCCCGGGCAGATCCTGGTCTCGCAGCGAGTGGCCGGCGGCGTCGAAGGCGTGGCCGCGGCGGAGCCGATCGGCGAGCTCACCCTGAAGGGCTTCCAGCGGCCGGTGAAGGCCTTCAACGTGGTGCGCCTCGAGGGGTGAGCGGCGGGGGCATCGCGTGAAGGTCTGCGTGATCGGCGCCGGCGCGATCGGGACCTTCATCGGCATCCACCTGGCGCGCACCGGGTGCGAGATGTCGGCGCTGGCCCGCGGCGCGACCGGGGCCGCCCTCCGCGCTCACGGCTTCCGCTTCCAGCAGGACGGCGCCACGATCACCGCGCCGGTGCGCGTCGCCGAGTCCGCGGGCGCGCTGGGCGGGCAGGACCTCGTGGTCGTGACCGTGAAGGCCCCCGCGCTCGCCGCGGTGGCCGGCTCGATCGCCGCGCTGCTCGGGCCGGAGACGGTCGTGCTGCCCGCGATGAACGGCGTGCCCTGGTGGTTCTTTCACGGCCTCGGCGGCCCGCACGAGGGCGCCGCGGTCCGCGCGGTGGATCCCGAGGGCCGCATCACGGCGGCGATTCCGGTGCGCCACGTGATCGGCTGCGTGGTGCACGCCACCTGCTCGGTCGTGGAGCCGGGGCTGGTGCGCCACGGCTTTGGCCGCGGCCTGATCATCGGCGAGCCGGGCGGCGGCGCCTCCGCGCGCGTGACCGCGCTGGCGGATCGGCTGACCGCGGCCGGCTTCGAGACCACCGTGTCGAAACGGATCCAGGCCGACGTGTGGTACAAGCTCTGGGGCAACATGACCATGAATCCGATGTCCGCGCTGACCGGCGCCACCTGCGATCGGCTCCTCGACGACCCGCTGCTGGACCGCTTCACGCTGACCATCATGGCGGAGGCCGCCGCCATCGGAGCGAGGATCGGCTGCCCCATCGGGCAGAGTGGGGAGGAGCGCAACGCGGTGACGCGGAAGCTCGGGGCCTTCAAGACCTCGATGCTGCAGGACGTGGAGGCGGGCCGGCCGCTCGAGATCGACGCGCTGCTGACCGCGGTGAGCGAGATCGGCGAGCGGGTCGGCGTGCCCACGCCCGGCACCGACGCGCTGCTGGGGCTCACCCGTGTCTTCGCGGCCGGCCGCAGCCTGTACTGATCGTGGCAGCCTCGCGCGCCCCGTTCCGCGCCGATCACGTGGGCAGCCTGCTGCGGCCGCCCGCGCTGAAGGCGCTGCGCCTCCAGGTGGAGGAGGGGCGCGCGGGTGCCGCCGACCTGGCCGCCGCCGAGGACGCGGCGATCCGGGACGCGGTGCGGTTGCAGGAGGACGCCGGGCTCCTGGGCATCACCGACGGCGAGATGCGGCGCCGGTCGTGGCACATGGACTTCCTCACCCGGCTGGGCGGCCTGGCCAGCGAGGGCCGGCGGCTGCCGGTGACGTTCCACGGTCGCGCCGGCGACGTGAACTTCACCCGCCCCGATCTGGCGATCGACGCGCGCGTCACGCGGCCCGCGCCGATCTTCGTCGACGCCTTCCGCTTCCTGCACGGCGTCACCGGGCGCACGCCCAAGCTCACGATCCCGTCGCCGTGCATGCTCTATTCGCAGGTCGGTCGCGCCAACATCAGTCGGAGCGTCTACCCCGAGCTGGACGGCTTCGTGGAGGACACCGCGGCCGCGTACCGGGCCGAGATCGCCGATCTCTACGCGGCGGGCTGCCGGTACCTGCAGCTGGACGACGTGAGCCTGGCCTACCTCTGCGACGAGGGCATGCGCGGGGAGAGCCGGGCGCGCGGCGAAGATCCGGAGGCGGTGCTCGCGCTGTCGGTGCGGCTGGTCCAGGCCACGCTGCGCGACCGCCCGAAGGATCTCGTCGTCTGCACGCACCTCTGCCGCGGCAACTTCCGCTCGGGCTGGCGGGCCCAGGGCGGCTACGAGCGGGTGGCCGACGTCATCTTCAACCAGATGCCCTACGACGGCTTCTTCCTGGAGTTCGACGACGCGCGCTCGGGCGACTTCTCTCCGCTGCGCCACGCCCCGCAGGGCGTGCGCGTGGTGCTGGGGCTCGTGACCAGCAAGGTGGGAACGCTCGAGAAGAAGGACGATCTCAAGCGCCGGCTGGACGAGGCGTCGCGCTATCTGCCGCTCGAGCGGCTCGCGGTGAGCCCGCAGTGCGGCTTCTCCTCCACCCTCGAGGGCAACGAGGTGGCGGTGGAGGACCAGCGGGTGAAGCTGGCGCTCTGCGCCGAGCTGGCGCGGGAGGTCTGGGGCCAGCTCTAGCCGGCCCGCCGCTCAGTCGGCGGGGAGCAGCACGCAGGCCTCGGGCGGCACGGTCACCGCCACCGGTTCCCCGGCCCGCGCGCGCGCCGGCGCGGGGCCGGTGACCCGCAGCACCACGTCGCTGCCGTCGAGCCCGATCTGGTAGTCGACCGTGTCGCCCAGATAGCTCGCGCGGATCACGCTCCCGGTCAGGACGTTGAGGCCCGTCGCCTCGGAGGGAGGCGTGCGCCCGAGCGCGATCTGGTGGGGCCGGATCGAGACCACCGCGGGGACCCGGGGCGTGAGCCCGTCGGCCGCGACGCGCAGGCGGAGGCCGCCGCGGGCCACGGTGCCCGGGCCCTCGGCGATGGCGTCGATCAGGTTGGTCTTGCCGATGAACTCGGCGACGAAGCGCGTGCGCGGCCGCTCGAACAGCTCCTGGGGCGCGCCCACCTGGACGACTCGGCCGTCGCGCAGCACCGCGACGCGGTCGGAGATCACCATCGCCTCGGCCTGATCGTGGGTGACGTAGAGCGTGGTGATGCCGAACTGCTCGTGCAGCCGGCGGATCTCGAAGCGCATCTCCTCGCGCAGGCTCGCGTCGAGATTGGAGAGCGGCTCGTCCAGCAGCAGGATCTCGGGCTCGACCACCAGCGCGCGGGCGACCGCCACGCGCTGTTGCTGCCCGCCCGACAGCTCCCCCGGATATCGCGCGCCGTAGCCGCCGAGCTGCACCACCTGCAGCATCGCCTCGACGCGGCGCTCGCGCTCGGCGCGGGGCACGCCGGCGAAGCGCAGGCCGTAGGCCACGTTCCGCGCCACCGTCATGTGCGGCCACAGCGCGTAGCTCTGGAAGATCATGGCCATGCGCCGGCGCTCGGGTGGGATCACCCCCGTCGGCGACGAGAGCACCCGATCGCCGACGCGGATCTCGCCGCCGTCGGGCGTGATGAAGCCGGCCACCAGCCGCAGCGTGGTGGTCTTGCCGCAGCCCGAGGGCCCGAGCAAAGCCACCAGCTCGCCGGGACGCACCGCGAGATCGAGGCCGGCCACCGCGCCGACGTCGCCGTAGCGCTTGGCGAGGCCGGTGATCGTGACGCCGGGCATCCGACTATCCCGCGCCGCCGGACGACCGCGCGCCCATCACGTCGCGACCCAGCAGGGTCTGCATGAGCGCCACCGTGACGAACGTCATCACCAGCATGAACACGCCCAGCACCGCGATGGCCCCGAACTGGCCCTCCTCCTTCAGGTCGAAGATCACCACCGACATGACCTTGGTGTTGGGGCTGAACAGGATGATGGACGCGGAGAGCTCGCGGATGACCCCGATGAACACGAAGCACCAGGTGGCGATGATGCCGCTCCTGGCCAGCGGAGCGGTGATCTCCCGCAGCACCCGGAAGCGGCCTGCGCCCAGGATGCGCCCCGCCTCCTCCAGCTCCGGGTGGATGCCGCGCAGGGTCGCGTCGGACTGCGAGTAGCCGACCGGCATCTCCTTGGTGAGGTAGGCCAGGAAGAGGATCCAGAGCGTGCCGTAGAGGAGGAACGGCGGCCGGGTGTAGGCCACGAAGAGCGCGACCGCGAGGACCACGCCGGGGATGACCACCGGCGCCACCGCGAGGAAGCCCAGCACCTGGTGGCCCGCCACGAGGCGGCGATTGGTGACGTAGGCGAGCAGGGTGGCGAGGGCGGCGCCC
>DATFYA010000001.1 GCA_035315345.1 Candidatus Methylomirabilota bacterium | reverse complement strand
GCGGAGCTTGCCTGGCAGAAGCTGCGTGGGCAGGTGACGGTTTCCGAGGTGCCAGGCGACCCGTGCCAGCGCGTTGCCGTCGGCTGCGCCGATCTCGGCGAGCGGCTCAGGCTGGGCGCTGACTAGGATGATTCGCCCGTCCTCCAGCACGAGGCCGTCGCCATTCCTGAGCGGCACAGCGTGCGGCAGGTCGAGCAGGAACTCGAACCCGCGCTGGCCCTTCATAGCCATGCGACGCCGATGGCGCTGGTCGTAGTCCAGGCGCACCGTGTCGGTGTTGAGGACCGAGTGGATCCACTCGCCGCGGGGAATGATACGAGTCGCGCGCAGCATGGTCAGAACAGGAAATAGCGCTGCGCCAATGGCAGGACCGACGCGGGGGCGCAGGTGAGGAGCTGGCCGTCGGCCCGCACCTCGTAGGTCTCCGCGTCGACCTCCATGCGCGGGAGGTAGCTGTTGTTGATCATCGCGGCCTTCGTGAGCCCGCGGCAGCCGCGCACGGTGGCGGTGGCCTTCCGCAGGCCGAGGCGCGCGGCCACCCCGTCCTCGGTGGCGGCGCGCGAGAGGAAGGTCAGCGAGGTGGACGACACCGCGGCGCCGTAGGCGGCGAACATGGGCCGGTAGCGCACCGGCTGCGGCGTCGGGATCGACGCGTTCGGATCGCCCATCGCGGCCACCGCGATGAGGCCCCCCTTGAGCACCAGCTCCGGCTTGACGCCGAAGAAGGCGGGCTTCCAGACCACGAGGTCGGCCAGCTTGCCCACCTCGACCGAGCCCACCTCGTGGGCGATGCCGTGGGCGATGGCGGGATTGATCGTGTACTTGGCCACGTACCGCTTGGCCCGCGTGTTGTCGTGCCGGCCGTCGCCGGGCAGCGACCCGCGCTGCGTCTTCATCTTGTGCGCGGTCTGCCAGGTGCGCGAGATGACCTCGGCGATGCGGCCCATCGCCTGCGAGTCGGAGGAGAGCATGCTGATCGCGCCCAGGTCGTGCAGCACGTCCTCGGCCGCGATGGTCTCGGCCCGGATGCGCGACTCCGCGAAGGCCAGGTCCTCGGGGATCTTCGCGTTGAGGTGATGGCAGACCATGAGCATGTCGAGATGCTCGTCCATGGTGTTGACGGTGAACGGCATCGTCGGGTTCGTGGAGGACGGCAGGCAGTTGGACTCGCCGACGACCCGGATGATGTCGGGAGCGTGGCCGCCGCCGGCGCCCTCGGTGTGATAGGTGTGGATCGTCCGGCCCTTGAACGCGCGGATCGATTCCTCGACGAAGCCCGCCTCGTTCAGGGTGTCGGTGTGGATGGCCACCTGGATGTCCATGGCCTCGGCCACCTCGAGCGCCGCGTCGATGGCGGCCGGCGTCGTCCCCCAATCCTCGTGCAGCTTCAGTCCGATGGCGCCGGCCTCCACCTGCTCGCGCAGGGGCTCCGCGCGCGAGGCGTTGCCCTTGGCGAGGAAGCCCAGGTTCATGGGCATGGCCTCCGCGGCCTCGAGCATGCGGTGGATGTTCCAGGCCCCGGGCGCGCACGTCGTGGCCGCGGTGCCGGTAGCGGGTCCGGTGCCGCCCCCGATCAGGGTGGTCAACCCCGCCGAGAGCGCCTCGTCGACCAGCTGCGGGCAGATGAAGTGGATGTGGCTATCGATGCCGCCCGCGGTGATGATCCGTCCCTCGCCCGCGATGACCTCGGTGGAGGCGCCGATCACCATGCCGGGGCTGACGCCGGCCATGATGTCGGGATTGCCGGCCTTGCCGATGCCCGCGATGCGGCCGGCCCGGATGCCGATGTCGGCCTTCACGACGCCCCAGTGGTCCAGGATGAGCGCGTTGGTGATGACGAGATCGAGCACGCCCTCGCCGGCGGTCGCGCGGGCCGACTGCCCCATGCCGTCGCGGATCACCTTCCCGCCCCCGAACTTCACCTCGTCGCCGTACGACGTGAAGTCGCGCTCGACCTCGATCAGCAGATCCGTGTCGGCGAGGCGGACCCGGTCGCCGACGGTCGGGCCGTAGAGATCGGCGTACTGGCGGCGCGGGAGCCGCAGGCTCACGGGCGCGATCCCTCGAAGCCGCCCTTCGCGGCCCGCGCGAGGCTCGCGGCACGCCGGCTCTCCGCCGTCGAGCCCTCGGTGAGCGCGTTCAGGCCGTAGACCTCGCGCGCGCCCGCCAGCTCCACCAGCGTCACGACCTTCTCGTCGCCCGGCTCGAAGCGCACCGCGGTGCCGGCGGGCACGTTGAGCCGCATGCCGAACGCTTTTGCGCGCTCGAACCGCAGCGCCCGATTCGCCTCGAAGAAGTGGAAGTGCGACCCGACCTGGATTGGCCGATCCCCCGTATTGGCCACCGTCAGCTGCAGGGTGCGCCGCCCCACGTTCGCCTCGATATCTCCCTCGCCCAGCAGATATTCACCAGGGATCATGCGTTCCTCGATCCAGGACGGTCTACTTCTGTAAGGCTTTTCAGCTGCGGGGGCCCAGAAATGGCCCCGGCACTCCCCCAGGCCGCGGACGACCGTTTGCTTCGGCCAGCATCTCCCGCGCTCCCCCGAGCCGCGGACGTTCGGGATCCTGCCCGCCTTGGGTCGGGCGCACCACGCTCGGCTCCATCACCGAACCGGGTGGTGAATCGTCACCAGCTTCGTCCCGTCCGGGAACGTGCCCTCGACCTGCACCTCCTCGAGCATCTCGGGCACGCCGTCCATCACGTCGTCGCGGGTCAGGATGGTGATGCCGAAGGCCATCAGGTCGGAGACGGAGCGACCGTCGCGGATGCCTTCGAGGATCTCGGCGGTGATGAGGGCCAGGGCCTCGGGATAGTTCAGCCTGAGGCCACGCCCCCGGCGCCGGCGCGCCAGCTCGGCGGCGGTGAAGACGAGCAGCTTGTCCTGCTCCCGGGGCGTCAGATGCATGGGCGGGAGTTTAAACCGTCAGGTGCTGCCGGACCATATCCTCCCGGAGCTCCTTCGTGGCGCCGGTGGACACGATGGTGCCCTTGCGCATGATCGCGTAGGCGCCGGCCAGCCGCCACGCGAACTCGAGATACTGCTCGACGAGGAGCACGGAGATGCCCTGGTCCTTGATCCGCTCGATGGCCTCTTCGATCTGATCGATCACCGACGGCTGGATGCCCTCGGTCGGCTCGTCCATCAGGAGCAGCTTCGGCCCGGCCAGGAGCACCCGCGCGATCGCCAGCTGCTGCTGCTCGCCGCCGGACAGCACGCCGCCCTTGCGCCCGAGCAGCGCGGGGAGCTTCGGAAACAGCGCGAACACGCGCGCGAGCGGGTCGCCCTCGCCGTCGCCGCCGGCGCGGCGCCGGCCCAGCAGGCCCATGCGCAGGTTCTCCTGCACGGTGAGGTTCGGGAAGATCTCGCGGCCCTGCGGCACGTACCCGATGCCGCGCGCGGCCCGCTCCTCGGGCCTCCGTCCCCCGAGATCGTGGCCGTCGAACTTCACGCTGCCGGATCGGACCGGCAGCAGCCCCATGATCGACTTCAGCAGCGTGGTCTTGCCGACCCCGTTGCGGCCCATCAGACACACCACCGTGCCCGCGGGCACGTCCAGCGAGACGTTCCACAGCACCTGGCTCTCGCCGTAAGCCACGTCGAGGCCCCGCACCTCAAGCATGCGCGGCCTCGGCGGGAGCGTGACTGCGCCCGAGATAGACCTCTCGCACGCGCGGATCCTGCTGCACCTCGTCCACCGAGCCCTCGCAGAGCACGCGGCCCTCGTGGAGCACGGTGACCCGCCGGGCCAGGCTGCGCACGAACTCCATGTCGTGCTCGATGACCAGCACCGCCCGATCGCGCGCGATGGCCTGCAACAGCTCGGCGGTGCGCGCGGTCTCCTCGTCGGTCATCCCGGCCACCGGCTCGTCCACCAGCAGCAGCTCCGCCTGCTGCACGATCACCATGCCGATCTCGAGCCACTGCTTCTCGCCGTGGGACAGGCCGCCCGCCCGCTCTCCGCCGCGGCCCTCCAGGCCGATGCGCTCGAGCGTCTCCTCGATGCGCGCCTGCTGCTCGCCGGACAGCCGCGACCGCAGGGTGGCCAGGACGCCCTTGCTGGGCCGGGCCAGCGACAGCTCCAGGTTCTCGCGCACGCTCAGATTCTCGAAGATCGACGGGGTCTGGAACTTCCGCCCGATCCCGAGGCTCGCGATCTCGTTCTCCCGTCGCCCGATGAGGTCGGTGTGCTTGCCGAAGATGACCCGGCCGGACGTCGGCTGCACCTTGCCCGAGATCACGTCGAGCAACGTGGTCTTGCCTGCTCCGTTGGGCCCGATCACCACGCGCAGCTCCCGGTGGTCCATGAAGAAGTTCAGGTCGTGGAGCGCCCTGAACCCGTCGAACTCGACGGTGACGCTCTCCAGGTAGATGATCGAGGTCATTCAGGGCGCTTGAACGTGGGGGACATTGGTTTGCGGTGCGGCCTCTTCGGGCCCTCGGCCCTCATCGGGGCGCCTGGACGTGGGAGACATTGGTTCGCGGTGCGGCCTCTTCGGGCCCTCGGCCCTCATCGGGGCGCCCGATCAACCGTCCCCCCGCGCCAGCGGCGCGCGGGAGCCGCCGAAGCCGCATTCCGAGCCGGCGTGCGGTGCCGACCACCCCGTCGGGAAAGAACAGAACCACCGCCACGAAGAGGCTGCCCAGCACGAGCAGCCAGAGATCCGGATACGTGGTGGTGAGGATGCTCTGTAGCCAGTTGACCCCGATCGCGCCCACCACCGCGCCCAGCAGCGTCCCCCGCCCGCCCACCGCGACCCAGATGATCATCTCGATGGACGGGAGCACGCCGATCTTCGCGGGCGTGATGATGCCGACCTGCGGGACGTAGAGCGCGCCGGCCACGCCGGCCAGCGCCGCGGACACGATGAACACGAAGAGCTTGAAGGCGGCGGGCGAGTAGCCGGAGAAGAGCACGCGGGTCTCGCTGTCGCGGATGGCGATCAGCACCCGGCCCGCGGGCGACCGGGTGATGGCGCGGCAGACCAGGAACGCTCCGCACAGGCAGAGCGCGGTCGCGACGTAGAGGGTCCGCTGCGTCGCCGGGCTGTTCAGGCCGAAGCCGAAGATGGACTTGAACCCGCTGAGCCCGTTGGTGCCGCCCAGGTTCATCGCGTTCCGGTTGAACATCAGCCAGGTGGACAGGGCCAGGGCCTGGGTGATGATCGAGAAGTACACGCCGCGGATGCGGCTGCGGAACGTGAGGTAGCCGAACACGAAGGCGAACAGCGCGGGCACGACCAGCACCGCCACGAGAGTGAAGGGCACGCTGTAGAACGGCTTCCAGAAGAGCGGCAGCTCGGTCACCCGGTTCCACACCATGAAGTCGGGCAACACGTTGCCGTACACGCTGCGGGTGCCGATCTCGAGCATCAGGTGCATGCCCATCGCGTAGGCCCCGAGGCCGAAGAAGACGCCGTGGCCCAGCGAGAGCACGCCGGTGTAGCCCCAGATCAAGTCGATCCCGAGAGCCAAAATCGCGTAGGCCAGGAACTTGCCGAAGAGGTTCAGGGTGAAGTCGGACACCCGCAGCGGCGAGCCCGCGGGCAGCGCGTTGAGCGCGGGCAGCAGCACCACCAGGACCGTGGCGGCCGCGAGGAGCCCCCAGCGCTCAGGACTCCGCATAGCGTCCCTTGGTGGCGAAGAGCCCGGAGGGCCGGCGCTGAATGAACAGGATCACCAGCACCAGGATCAGGACCTTGCCGAACACGGCGCCCATTCCTGGCTCGATGATCTTGTTCAGGCCGCCGATGCCGATCGCGGCCAGGATGCTGCCGAGCAGCTTGCCGACTCCGCCGGTGACCACGACCATGAACGAGTCCACGATGTAGTTCTGACCGAGCTCGGGGCCCACGTTGCCGATCTGGGTGATCGCGCAGCCCGCGAGGCCCGCGAGCCCCGCGCCGAGCGCGAAGGTGCCCGCGTCCACCCATCGCGCCCGCACCCCCAGGCACGCGGCCATCCCGCGGTTCTGGGTGACCGCGCGAATGCGCAGCCCGGCGTCGGTGCGGAACAGCAGGAGGTACATCGCGGCCACGCAGACCGCGGCCAGCCCGATGATGAAGAGCCGGTTGTACGGCAGCTGCACGCCCACCATCACCGGGATCCCGCCGGAGAGCCAGCCCGGCGACGTCACGTCGACGTTGGCCGCCCCGAACCACAGCCGCAGCCCCTGCTGGATGATCAGGCTCACGCCCCAGGTCAGGAGCAGCGTCTCGAGCGGCCGGCCGTAGAGGAAGCGGATCACGCCGCGCTCGAGGATCAATCCGGCCGTCGCCGAGACCAGGAACGCGAACGGCAGGGCGACCAGGAAGTAGTAGTCGAAGTACGCCGGGAAGTGGGCGGTGAACCAGCCCTGCATCAGGAACGTGGCGTAGGCGCCGAGCGCCATCAGCTCGCCGTGAGCCATGTTGATGACGCCCATGAGCCCGAACACGATGGCCAGCCCCAGGGCCATGAGCAGCAGGATCGAGGACAGGGACAGACCCTGGAATGCGATCTCGATGCCCTGGGTGAAGAGGCCCCAGCGCTCGATCCGCTTGATCGCGTCGCGCGCGGCGGTGGCCAGCGGCGCCGGCGACTGCGGGTCCCCCGCGATCTGGTCGAGCGGCTCCATCGCGTTGGCGCTGCGGAGATGCCCGAGGGTCTCGGCCGCGGCCACCCGCTCCGGCTCCCCGCCCGTGCGTAGCCGGATCAGCGCCACCGCCTCGTCCATGGCGAAGCGGACCCAGCGATCGCCCTCCTTGCCGTGGGCCTCCTGGAGCACCTTCAGCGTGTCCGCGTCCCCGGTGTAGCCCATCTTCGTCGCGGCGGCCCGCCGGGTCGCCGGGTCGGGGCTGACGAGATCGCTCTGTCCGGAGAAGGCGTCGATCAGGGGGCGGATCGCGATGCGGAGACTTCGCCCGGTCGAGACCTCCTCGAGGGTCGA